>MTNL01000161.1 GCA_002010365.1 Candidatus Acetothermia bacterium JdFR-50
GCTGGTCCCTCAGCCTCCTTGGGTGCACCGCTCCTTGCGTAGGAGTTCCTCCCAATGACGGTCCACCGCCTCCTGGAGCTCCCGGATGATGTCCTCCCTCTTCTCCGGGCGGAAGAGGTGGCGGAACCTGCCCTGGGGTTTGAGCCACTCCTCGATGGAGAGCTTCTCCTTGGGCTTGTAAGTGATCTTGTAAACCCCCTCCACTACCTCATAGAGGGGCCAATAGCATGTTTCCACGGCCAGCTTGGCCACGTTGATAGCGCTGTCCCAGGGGGTGCGCCATCCCAGGGGGCAGGTGGAGTAGACGTTGATGAACTTGGGGCCCTCGTACTGCATCGCCCGCTCCACCTTGTTCGCCAGGTCGATCAGGTGTGACACCGATGCCTGGGCCACATAGGGCACGTGATGCCCCACCACGATCTCGGTGAGGTCTTTTCTGTCCTGTGGCTTCCCGGGAATGAGCGAGCCGGCGGGTGAGGTGGTGGCGTGGGCACACCGCGGGGTAGCGGAGGAGCGCTGCACCCCGGTGTTCATGTAGGCCTCGTTGTTCAGGACGACATAGAGGAAGTCATGGCCCCGCTCCAGGGCCCCCGAGAGGGCTTGGAGGCCGATGTCGTAGGTCCCCCCGTCACCGCCGAAGACTACAAACCTAATTTTCTTTTTTATCTTCCCCTTGCGGGAGAGGGCCTTGTATGCCGCCTCCACGCCGGCGATGGTGGCAGCGGCGTTCTCGAAGGCGGAATGGATCCAGGGGACGTTCCAAGCAGTGGTGGGATAGCGGCTCGAGGCCACCTCCAGACATCCGGTGGGGCTCGCTACCACCACAGGATCCTCGATGGCATTCAGGACCGTGCGCACGATCATGGGCTCGGCGCACCCCGCGCACAGGGAGTGCCCTCCGGTGAAGCGGGGTCCCCCCTCTTCCTGTCGCTTGGCCAGTGCTTTTATACTCGGCACGTTCTCCTCCTCACTCCCGCAATCCGAGATACCGAAGCTCCCCGGTCTCGGCGTCCTTCAGGCCCTCGAAGACCTGGGCGATATGCTCCGCGGGAACATCGCGTCCCCCGAGGCCGTAGATGTAGTTCACGAAGGTGGGGCCAGGGCGACCGGCGAAGCCGGAGACTACATCGAGATAAAGGGCCCCCATGTTTCCGAAGGAGATGGCCCGGTCCATAATGGCCACGGCCTTCACCCCCTCTAGGGCCTCAGCGATCTCCTTCCGGGGGAAGGGCCGCCACAGCCACACCTTGAGAAGCCCCACCTTCTCCCCTTTGTCCCGGAGCTCGTCAACCACCACCTTGGCAGTACCGGCGGTGGAGCCCATGACCACGATGGCCCGCTCCGCGTCGTCGAGCTGGTAGGCCTCGAAGAAGCCCTTATAGGGACGGCCGCAGAGCTCGGAGTAGGCCTTCTGGATCTCGAGGAAGACCTCGGGGGCCGCCTCCATCCCTGCTTGCTGGGACCGCTTCAACTCGAAGTAGTAATCCGGCATGGCGAACGCCCCCCATGTCACGGGATTATCCACGTCAAGGAGAGGATGGAGGGGTTCGAACTCGCCTACAAAATCCTTCACCGCCTCGTCGGGGAGGGTCTCCACCACCTGGGAAGAGTGGGTGAGGGTGAAGCCGTCCAAGTTCACGAGCACGGGGAGCCGAATCCTTTTATCCTCGGCGAGCTTCTGGGCGATGATCATGTAATCGTAGGCTTCTTGGGCCGACTCGGCGAAGATCTGGATGGCTCCGGAGTCCCGGGCCAAGTAGGCGTCGGAGTGATCGCAGTGGATGTTGATGGGCGCCGAGAGAGACCGGTTGGCCAGGGCCATCACGATGGGGAGCCGGAGCCCGGCGGCGATGTAGAGCACCTCAACCATCAGGGCCAGGCCCTGGGACGCGGTGGCCGTGATGACCCGGGCCCCCGCGGCCGCAGCACCCACGCATGCCGACATGGCCGAGTGCTCGGACTCCACCGGGATGAGCTCCGTTTTGACAAGCCCATTGTGCACGTACTCGGCGTAGTACTCCGCGATCTCCGACTGGGGAGTTATGGGATAGACCGCCACCACATCGGGCTCGATCTGGCGCATCGCCTCGGCCACTGCTTTATGGCCTGTCATTACCTTCCGCTTTCCCGCCGTTACTTGGGCCATCACGAACCTCCTCTTTCGGGAACCATATCGATGGCGTTCACGGGACAGATCGCAGCGCACACCCCACAACCCTTACAGTGATCGTAGTCGATTCCTGTGATCTTCTGTTCCTTGATGTAGAAGGAATCATCGGGGCAATGAAGCCAGCATTGCAAACAATGAATGCATTTTTCGGAGTCCCAAACGGGGCGTTTGGAACGCCAGGAGCCGGTCTTGTTGAGCTCCGGGGTGGCGCCACCTGGGATCACTCCGCCGATGGGAAGTTCCTTCCACGATTTGAGCTCAACCGCCAACGTACACCCCCTTCGCCGCATCGTAACCGGCCCGGAAGGCCTTGAGATTCTTCTCCACCACCTCCGGGGAGAGCCGGTGGGAAAGCGTTTCCTTAAGTTCCTCCTCTGCGATCACGGGGTCGGTGCCCAGCACCGCCACCACCGCCCCGAGCATGGGGACGTTGGGAAACCCGGTGCCCGCCTCCTGCGCGATCTTGGTGGCATCGAAGGCGATGATCCTCCCCGTGAAACCGGTGGCTTTGCGGATCTCTCCCTCGGAGCGGGCCGTGTTCACGATGAGGACACCGTCGGGCTTCAGGCCCTCGGTGGTGTTCTCCGACTCCAACAGCGTCTCGTCGATCACCACCACGATGTCCGGATGGTAGACGCCGGAGTGGATGCGGATCTCCTCATCGGAAATGCGGTCGTAGGCCCGCACCGGTGCCCCGGAGCGTTCGGGGCCGTATTCGGGAAACGCTTGCACATGCTTCCCTTCGCGCAGCACTATCTGCGCCAGGATCTGGGAGACGGTCTTGGCTCCCTGACCGCCCCTCCCGTGCCAACGGATTTCCACCATCTGGCTTCCCTCCTTTCGGAAGTTCGGCCATTATAGGGCTTTTGGGAAACGGGTTTCAACGTGCAATATTGAAGAAAAGGGGCCGCGTACGCGGCCCC
>MTNL01000255.1 GCA_002010365.1 Candidatus Acetothermia bacterium JdFR-50
ATCTCCTCCGGGGTAAGCTCGGGAGATTTTCCCTCTACCTCGGCCACGAGGTCCCGGAGGATATGGACCACGAACTCGTTCACCGAGCGGAATCCCGTCCCCTCGATCACCCGCTTCAGGCGCTCGTAAAGGGGTCGAGGGATCTTCAACGTCACGCGATCGGATCCCATTTGCACTCCTTTTATACTCCGATTGGAGTATAACCTCCGCGGAGAGGCGTGCAAAATCCCCACGGCGCCGCGGTCACCGGGCACATGTCTCCTGCTATCCCTTGTGGGGCAGTTCCCAAACCGGCGAACCTTGCATCCGGCTGTTCCGCGTTCATCAGGTCCAAGGGAGGCCGGTATAATCCAGCGAGCCCCTGCGGAGGAGGTGATGCGTGAAAAAAAGAAGAGCCTTATAACAAAGAAGAACCTTATAACTAAATCATTGGAGGTGGGTCATGCGTAACTTGTTGGTTTTTGTGTTTTTGGGGTTCTTATCCCTTAGTGTTTTGGGAGCGGATAAGATCTGTCTATACTTTGACCAAACCGGGCCGGGCGACCTAAGCTTCAACGACATGGCTCTCCTAGGGGCACGCCGGGCTGCTAAGGACTTCGGGCTTGAGCTTTTCTACACCACCGCCTCCAGTCCCATGGGATTCCTCTCCGATCTATCCGGGCTCGCTGAAAGCGGGGAATACGTGGTGATCGTGGGCGTAGGGTTCTTGCTCTTCGATGCCCTGCCGGAGGCGGCACGGCTTTACCCGGATCAGAAGTTTGCTTTCGTGGACGGTCCTAACTTCGACCTACCCAACATGCTTGGGCTTCTTTTCCGGGAGCAGGAGGGCGGTGCCCTGGCCGGAGTGGTGGCGGCCCTCACGGCCATAGCTAACGGGGATCCTGCCGTGGGTGCGGTGGCAGGGATGGAAATACCCCCTGTGTGGCGCTATGAGGCCGGGTACCGTTTTGGCGCCCATTGGGCCGTGGATTGGTATAAGGCACACACCGGTAAAGACGCAGGTATCAAGGTGATGGTCACCTACGTGGGCCGCTTCGATGACCCCGCCGGCGGCAAGGTGGCCGCGGAGGCCCTGATCAGGGCCGGGGCGCGTAACATCCTCGGCATCGCCGGCGGCACACACCTTGGGGCCTTCGACGCCGTAGAGGAAGCGGGCAGGTCCGCGGGCCGGAAGGTCGGCCCTCCCTTTGCTTACGGCGCCGATGCGTCCCAGGAATACATAAAACCCGGATTCATCCTGGGATCCGCGAGGAAGAGGGTGGACGTAGCTGTATACGAGGCGGTCCGATGGGCCTTGGGCGACCAGCCCGGTTACAACTTGGTCCTTAACATCGAAAAGGAGGGTACTGGCTTCAGCACCTACGAGGACGTGGTCACCTTCATCGATCTGGCAGTGAAGGCTGGATACCCCTTGGCCGGAAGCCCCGATGAGGTATTAAACAAGATCCTTGCTGCCCGCCAGGCCGTGCCCTACTACGTCTGGCAAGCCCTGGGCGAGTTCATCGGGCTCCTTAAGGCGGGGTTGGTGGAACTCCCTGAGGCCAACACCGCTGATCAGATCGCTGAAGTACGGAGCAAATACCCGTGAACCGAAGCCTTCTCTCGGGGCCGGTCGCGGAGGCCGGCCCCTTTTTCGTTTAAACTCCTATGATGGCGCGAGATTCGATCCTTCAAGCCCGTGGCATAACGAAAGTCTATTCCGATGGAACTCTTGCCCTCAGCGGAGTGGACCTCGCGGTGCGTGCCGGGGAAGTACACGGGCTTTTGGGGGAAAACGGCGCGGGAAAGACTACCCTCACCAAGATCATCTCCGGTCTGTTGCATCCCACCTCCGGGGAAATCCTCTGGAAGGGGAAACGGGCCCGCTTCTCCTCGCCTCGGGAAGCCTTGGGAGCCGGAATCGGGATGGTACATCAGCACTTCGCTTTGGTGGACACGTTCACCGCGTTGGAGAACATCGCCCTGGGAGAAGAGGGCGGGGGGATTCTAGGCCCGGTGCAGGCAGCCTCCGTGCGCCGCCGTCTCGAGGCGATCATGGAAGAATCCGGCCTGGAGGTCCCGTTGGATACCCCGGTGGAGGGACTCCCCGTAGGGGTGAGACAGCGGATCGAGATCCTCAAGATGCTTTACCGGAAAGTGGACCTCCTTATCTTGGATGAGCCCACTGCCGTCCTCACCCCCCATGAAGCGGAGGAGCTTTTCTCAGTGCTCCGGGACCTCGCAAGCCGGGGAAAAAGCGTGATCTTCATCACGCACAAGCTTACCGAGGTCATGGCCGTCACCGACCGGGTGACGATCCTCCGCGGGGGCAAGGTGGTGGCGGTACGGGAGAGGGGGGAAACCACCCCGGAGGAACTCGCCCGGCTCATGGTGGGGGAGGAACTCCCGCCCTTAAAGGAGCGGGCCGGCCGTCCTCCGGGAAAGGAGGTTCTCCGCGTCGAAGGACTGACGGTTCCCGGTCCCCAGGGTCGGCCGGCGGTGCAGGGGGTTTCCTTCTCCGTGCGTCAAGGGGAGATCCTCGGGATCGCCGGGGTCCAGGGGAACGGCCAGACCGAACTGGTGGAGGCCCTGATCGGGCTCAGGCCCTGGAGCGGTCGGGTGGAGCTTTCCGGCATTGGCCTCGCGGGGCTCGGCCCAAGCGAGATCGCGGAGCTTGGTCTCGCCCACATTCCTGAGGACCGCCACGGCACGGGCTTGGTGCTCGACTTCAGCCTGGCCGAAAACGCGGTGCTCGGACGCCTAAGGCCGTTCAAGGACGCCTTCGGCCGGATCAAGTGGGGGAAGATTTTCCGGTTCACCCATGAGCTCATCTCCCAGTTTTCCATCCAGGCCCCCGGCCCCAGGGTTCCCGCGAGATACCTGTCGGGAGGGAACCAGCAGCGGCTCGTGGTGGGACGGGAGCTTTCCAAATCCCCCAAGCTCCTCATCGCCAACCAACCCACCCGGGGTCTGGACGTCGCTGCCACCCGGTACATCCGCGACCTCCTCCTCAAGTTGCGAGATGAGGGCATGGCGATACTCCTGGTTTCCGCGGATCTCGA
>MTNL01000179.1 GCA_002010365.1 Candidatus Acetothermia bacterium JdFR-50
GAGGCGGGGCCGTCACCCGTATCCTGAGGACGGCCCCGCGGACCTTCTACTGATGTTCGTAATGGGTGAGGGTCATCTCGTAAGTGGTTACCCACCTATCCCCTTCTTTACGCTCCTGGCGGATTAAAACAGGATAGGGAACTGCTGGGTCAGGGGAGAGGGCAAGTACCACCCGTTCATCAGGATTGGTGGGAGAAGTCAAAATGCCTCTTACTGCCTGTACCCCCGCGATAGTAACGTAATCCTCCGTCACCAGGGAGAGGCCCCCCGGGAGCACGTATGTTCTATCAGGCACGGGCGGTCCCCCCATCCCAAAGATCATGAAATAGTAGGGCATCCACCAGGCATCGGCGAGCCAAAAGGAGGGTTGCCAAACGAAGAACGGAGACATATCTCCAAGTTCGTCGAGCTTTGCATCGCCCATTATTTCAGTGCGTACGGAGTAAGTACCGTTTTCTTTAGGGATAAGCTCAAGGGTGTAAGTGTACTCTCGGTCGGCGGTGGTAATGCGGTAGGTCATGAGAAGATAGCCTCCAGGATATGCGGACAGCCCACCAATCCACTGAGAAAGTGCCGCGAAGTTTGTTAGGCAAAGTAATGTAAGTGAGACCAAAAACCCCCTTTTCATGCTGACCTCCTTGCTTTTCCAAATCCGCAAGAAATACGCCGATTTCGATTAGAAATTTATCGACAACCGAGGTCTTTTCAATTCAGCGGTCGAGATAGACCGCGATGCTCCAAAGGCCCACGTATGCTAGAGAGAGCCGTATCGCCGCTGCGGCTGCGGTGGCCAGGGCAAAGCTCAGTGGGCGCCCTCCTGCTACCGCTAGTAAATATACGGCACCTGTATCCGGGAAGCCTGGAATGAGGAGAAGGAGGAACAGTGCGGGGGCGCCAAATCGATTAACCCAGCGCGTGCCGACCTCCAAGAGTTTTTTGACGTAGCGGTTCCTAGCCTGCCAATCACGGACTCGTGGAAGTCGTTTGAGGTATGCACCGAGGTAAAAAATGGCATAAGCTCCGGCAAACTTTCCCAAGGTGGCAGCAATGATCACCGCCCAACCGGGCGCGAACTTGGCTCCAGCCAATACCGCTTCCAGGGGTGTAGGAAGCACCACAGCGGTTCCTACCCCATATAGAAACGCAAGGAGTAGCGTCATAACCATGTCTCGTTCCCCTTCCTGCTATAGCTTATCTCTCACCAGCCCAAAGAAGAGAAACCGGGCTGCTCCTCTCCCCCAGAACTTATTTTTTCTTCCCGTCAGCCCAGGCACAGATTCGCGCACCGCCGTCGCTTAAAGAAAAATGGGGGAATTTTTAGAAGAATGATCAATGTTTCTTTCATCTTATTTGCTATGTCGGTGTGATGATCTTGATCGAAGGAGAATAGGCTGGCCTCGAGAATTGACTTTGCGCGGAGTCCGTGGAGAAACTCAACAGGTTGATCAAGGGAAGCACGCGGTGGGCGGTGCGAAGGCAAGTGGGTTTGCTTCCAAAAATTTCTAGCCAATTTGGATGTAAAGGGGTTTTGAGGTAATTTGCAAAAGCTGTGGGTGCCAAAGTCACGGCTTTGTTCCTTATATCCGATACCGGTGGCGGCCATAGAGCCGCGGCAGCTGCCATCGCTTCGGGCCTCGCGGAGATCTTCCCTGGGAGAGTAGAAACGGTGTGCGTCGATGTATTTAAGGAATACTTCGGCCCACCCTTCAAATGGGCTCCGAGGATTTATCCCCGGTGGGTCTCAATGGGGGCCCGCAGTTACGGATTGGCTTTCGTTGCCACGGATCGGCTATTCACTCGGTCTTCCACCTTGAACGGATTCTATAGCCAATTCGGGAAGAGGCTTTTCCGACATCTCCTCAAGATTGAGCCCGATGTGGCCATAGTGATTCATGCCCTGCTGGTGCGTCCCGCCGTGGTGGGTAAGGAAAGGCTCGGTGTCCGGATTCCCTTGGTCAGCGTCGTGACCGACTTCGCCCGGCCTCACGCCGGTTGGTTCCACCCGAAGGTGGATCTCGTCCTGGTCACCTCCGCGGAGGGCCGAAGGCGAGCCCTTTCCCTGGGGACGCCGGAGGAGCGGATCCGTGACATCGGTCTTCTGGTACATCCGCGCTTCGCTCGGTTCCCCCTCTACAAAGGGGAAGCGCGGGAGGAACTTGGCCTCGACCCTGAGTGTCAGGTGGTGCTCTTCCTGGGGGGCGGGGAGGGGATGGGGAGGTTGTGGGCCGTGGTGGAGGCCGCCGACCGTCGGTTGCGGGATGTGGTCTTCCTGGTGGTCTGTGGACGCAACGAACGGCTGCGGCGGAGGCTCGCGGCGCGGCGTTGGAGGAACCGGACGGTGCTCTTCGGTTTTGCCCGAAGGATGGAGCTCCTCATGCGGGCGGCGGATGTCCTTGTGACCAAAGCCGGGCCCCTGTCCATCGCCGAGGGACTCGTCATGGGGCTTCCCCTCCTGATCTACGACGCCATCCCCTACCAGGAGACGGGGAACGCTCGGTGGGTGGAGCAGCGGGGCGTTGGGGCCTTCGTTACCGACCCATCGCAGGCGGCGGACACCCTTGCCCGGTGGCTCAACGATGGAGAGGAGCTCACGAGGATCGCGGCGCGATCCCGGGAACTCGCTACCCCCGACAGCGCCCTTCGGGCCGCCAGGGCCATTGGCTCGGTTCTGGGGTTCGGATAACGCCCTCGCCGTTCACACCCCCATCCCCTAAAATGGCCGCGTTCGGAAAGGGGAAGGTTGGGGTTCGTTATCGAACAGATACCGCTCGGCGACCGCCGCCTCAGGGATTTCGTGGCGGTCCAGTGGGCCATTCATCGGGGGGATCCGAACGTCGTCCCGCCCCTGAGGGGCGATCTTCTGGGGAACCAGCTCCTGGGGCTCGTGGGGCTCCTCACGTCGGACCATCCGTATCACCGCCACGCCGAGGTGTCCCACTTTCTCGCTCGCTCCGGGAGGAAGCTTCTCGGCCGGGTCTCGGCGGCGGTTAACCGCCGATTCAACGACCATTACGGCCAGAGTATCGGCTTCTT
>MTNL01000017.1 GCA_002010365.1 Candidatus Acetothermia bacterium JdFR-50
AACACAATGGAGTCCGCGGTCTCCGGACCGATGCCGGAGACGGAGAGGAGCTCTTCTCTTAGTCGGTGAGACGGGAGGGAAAAAAGCCCTTGTAAGTTACCGTGTCGCGTTATGAGCTCCAAGAAGGCCCGGAGCCGTCGGGCCTTTTGGTTGAAGAAGCCGGCGGGACGAATGAGCCGGGCTATCTCCTCCTCGGAAAGCCTGGCCATCGCCTCGGGATCCAGTGCTCCCGCGGCCTTCAACCGCGCGATGGCCCGGGCGGCGTTGCGCCAGTTGGTGGCTTGGGTAAGGATCGCTCCCACTGCCACCTCGAAAGGGCTATCGCCGGGCCACCAACCCTGGGGACCATATGTGACGAGGAGCCTTTGGTATACCTGAAGGAAGACCTTATTTCGCCCCATGGCGCCGAATTTTACCGATGTCCCCCTGCCTCGAAAGTGGAGAGGCCGGCGGAAAAGGTCTATCCTTCTCGTCGTGATGGCTGCGGGAACGCCTATTTTGTTCCTGGGATCCGGGGCCGAGACGGCGGCCAGGGCGGAGGCGGCCCGGCTCTTGAGTATGGAGGAGGAACTCCGGGAGCATCCGGATCTGAAGCTTCTCGGGCCCGGAGGTGGGGGATCCATCAGCATCGAGGCCGTGCGGGAGGCTTTGGCTTGGGCCCGTTACGCTCCGCTTCGCGCCGGGGTCAAGGTAATCCTCATAGGCCCAGCCGAGCACCTAACCCATGAGGCCGCCAACGCCCTCCTAAAATCTCTGGAAGAATCCCCTCCTTACCTCGCTTATGTCCTCCACGCTACAAGCCAGGAGCGGCTGCTTCCCACCATACGTTCCCGCTGTCGCATGATCTGGGTCCAACACGATCCCGCTTACTGGGCAGGAAAGTTGGTCGCAGCCGGCTATGGGGAGGAAGAGTGCCGTTACCTCCTGGAATTATTGGAGCTAGATCCCTATGCCCTGGACACCTTCGTGGACGAAAGGCGATTTCCCTTGCGGGAACTGGAGGAAGCCGAGGCGGAACTTTCCGGTCTCCCCACGGAAGAGCTCCTCGAACGATTCATCGCTTACGCGGGAGATCCCATTCGCCGCCGCGTCGCGTCGCGGATCTTCCTCCGGAAGCTACCGGAGAGGCCGGTGGCGGAACTGGTGGAAGCCGCGGAGAGGTTGGCCCGGGCGGGCCGGGACACGTGCCTCAGGTTCCTTGCCGAATACCTCCACTTCCTTTACAGTGAGGCCCACGATGGCTGGCGTGGCTTCCCAGAGAACGCGCTCCGGGATCTGCAGCGCAAGGTATCGTTGGCCAAAGCCGAGGTACAGGCAAATGCCAATTTGAGGCTCCTTTTGGAGGTCGTGTTTTTGTGGTCGAAATGGAAATCGTGACGGTCAAAAAACTTGTCCCCTGGCCCGACTGTCACCGGGCCCGGGTGGAAGGGGAACGCTCACCCTCGGCGGGAGAGGTGTGGCTCGAACGGGAAGGGGGCCATTTGTGGTTGGCGCGGGTAACGGGTTGTCGTCCCACCACGGGGGAAGCCCGGGCGGTGCTCCTTAGGCCCGCGGAGAAGACGGAGCTCCTGGCCTACGAGGAGGGACGGAAGATCGCTGAGGACCGACGACGTATCGCCCAGCGGGAGGCCAAAAAGCTCGGGCTCCCCATGAAGTTCGTAGCGGCCGAGCAAACTTTGCACGGGGATTTCATCCGCCTCTTTTTCACCGCCCCCCAGCGGGTGGACTTCCGCAAGCTGGTGAAAAACCTGTCCCGCGCGTTTCAGGCCCGGGTGGAATTGAGACAGGTGGGCCCCCGGGATGCGGCGCGAATGCTCGGCGGGATCGGGGTTTGCGGCCGAAAGACCTGTTGCTCGGTGTATCTTTGCGAGTTCAAACCGATAACACTTAAGATGGCCTTTGACCAAAGCTTGGTGATCGCACCCCAACGCCTGACCGGCATCTGTGGCCGCCTCCGCTGTTGCCTGGCGTTTGAGCACGCCCATTACAAGGAACTTCTCTCCGGCCTTCCCAAGGTGGGCAAGAAAGTACAGGCAGGGGAGGTGGAAGGGCGGGTGGTCTCTTACAATATCTTTCGTGGTACCGCCATCCTGGAACGTCCGGACGGAACCCGGGTGGAGATCCCTTGGGAGGATATCAGGACCCCGTGATCCTGGGCGGACAGGGGCCCACGAGTTGGATCGTCTGGGTAGGGAAGGCGAATTGGATCCCCGCTTTCTCGAACCGCCGCTTTATCTCCAGGTTTATCTCCTCGGTGGCCTTCAGGAATTGCTCGTAATCGGTGTACTTGCACCAATGGGTGACCACGATGTTGAGGGAATAGGGGCCGTACTCCTTGAAGTAGGCCCGGTAGTTGGCGGTGCTGGGATGATTCGCCAGGATCTCCCGCAGGATCTTCAGGGCCTCTAAGATTTTCTCATAGGGCGTGTCATACACAATCCCTATCACGTACTCGTTTTTAATGGTGGGACGTTTCGCCACGTTGTTGATCAGGGTATTCGCCATGGTGCGGTTGGGAATGGATACGAGCGTTCCATCCAGGGTGCGCACCCGGGTGGAGCGGAGCCCGATCGCCTCGATGGTGCCCTTGATCCCAAGTTGATCGAAGTCCACCCGGTCTCCCACCTCGCAAGGTCGATCCACCAGGATCGCCAGGGCTCCGATGAAGTTGGAGAGGGTCTCCTGTGCCGCCAAGGCCACTGCCAATCCTCCGATCCCCAGGCCGGCCAGGAGGCTGGTCACGTTGTAGCCGAGGTTCTGCAGCACAAGCAGTACCCCGATAGCCCAGATGAAGAACTTGGTGACCCGGGAGAGGATAGGGATCACCTGGTCGTCCAGTCGGGTTTCGGTGCGGCGGGCCCTCTCGCGCCAAAGGGAAAAGAAAAGGTCCACGAACTTGGTGCCGATGTAGATGACCACCACCGTGAGGGCGGTGATGAACACCCCCCGGACGATCCCCGCCGCCGCCTCCGGAAGGGTGAACAGACGAACTCCAGCCCACAGGGCGGAGAGGTAGAGGAG
>MTNL01000244.1 GCA_002010365.1 Candidatus Acetothermia bacterium JdFR-50
AAAGGCTCGTTCCCATCAGAAGGAGTGTCCATAGGAGGCGCTCCCCCACGATCCGGAGGACGGGCCTCTTCCGGAGGTAGGAATAGCCCAAGTCACCGCGAAACAGCTTTCCCAGATAGAGGAGGTACTGTTCCAAAAGCGGCCGATCGAGGCCGTATTCCTCGATGATCTCGACCCGGGCGTCGGGAGGGAGGAGGGAAACCTCCTCCCCCACCAACCAGCGCAAGGGGGTTCCAGGCATCAGGCGGGGCAGGAAGAAGTTAAGGGTGGCTATGGCGAATAGGGCCAACAGGTACTGCAATAGCCGCCCGATGAGGAACCCCGCCCGATGCCCCATCCCCAGCGGCTACCCCTCCACCTCCACGAGGGAGAGCTTATTGAAGATGCCCACCCCTTTGATGAAAACCCAACGGTCGTGCGCACTCGGCCGATAGGCGTAAAGGCCATCGGCGAAGTACAGGGGTATAAACGGGACATCGTCGGCCACCAGCTCTTGAAGCCGATATACCAATTCCCTGGCCTTCGCCATATCTGTGGTCACGTACAGCTGGTCGATCAGAGCGTCCACCTGGGGGTTGGCGTAGCCGCCGATGTTGAGGACCCCCTCTTCTGGATCGGAGTGGAAAAGGAGCAAGGGCTTCCACGGGTTGAACTGGAGCGGCGCGCTCCATCCCCACATGGCCAGGTCGTAATGCCTCCCCTTGCGCACATCGAACTCCGGCCATACCAAGGAATCCACCGTGGCCGCGTCCAAAGCCCTCACCGGGGCGCGCAGCCCTATCTCCTTCAACCAGGAACTTATGATCTCCGCCGTCCTGATCCGCAAAGGCCTTCCGGAGTACACCAATATCTCGAGCGTCAGGTCATTACCCGAGGGATCTTCCCGGATCCCATCCCCGTCGCTGTCTACGAACCCGAGCTCGTCCAGGATGGCCGCGGCCCGCTCGAGCCCGCCGTCGTACCTGGGGACCTTCCGGTTGCACCAAGGGGATCGCGGATGGAAGAAGCCCGGAAGCGCTGCGGTCCCGTAGCCCAAAAGGACCGTATCCACGAGATATTGGGGGTCGATGGCGTGGGCCAGGGCCTGGCGGAATTCCTCGATGTTCAACGGAAATTCCTTGTTGTTGATCTGTAACAGGGTGAGAGCGTATCCGGCCCCCTGGGCCACCTCCAGCCCCGGGATCGCCCGGAACTGGGAGACGAGCTCGGGGTTGAGGCTCAAGCTCGCGGCGTCTATCTGTCCCGCCTTGAGGGCGGCGAACAACGTGCTGGGCTCGGTGATGATCGGCATAATGATCCGGTCGAAATAAGGCTTGCCTTTGAAATAATCGGGGTTGCCCTCGAGCACGTAAACCTGGCCGGGCTTGAACTCCACCAGCTTGTAGGGGCCGGTGCCCACGTTGATCGCGAAATTCCGGGGATCTTCCACGTCCTTCCAAATGTGCTGGGGCAGTATGGGAACATCGGCCAACGGGGCGAACAGGAAAGCTGGGTCCGGCCTCTTCAGGTACATCCTCACCGTGTATGGATCCACGACCTCGACCCGGTCCAATGTCCTCGCGATGGAGCTGGTAAAACGGGAGTGGCGATGGGTCCGGAAATACTCATAGGTGAACTTAACGTCCTCAGCTGTAAACGGTTGACCATCATGCCACTTCACGTCGGTCCTAAGGCTCAGCGTCCATACGAGGTCATCCGGGCTCAACTCGTACTCGCGCACCAACCAAGGGCGGGGGAGGTTATCCCGATCGAGCTCGAAAAGGGAATCGTAAATGAGCTTCATGGCGTAGTAGCCTGGATAGCCGAACACGTAAGTGTAGGGGGTCAGCGTGGCCTCATCGGTGTGAATCGCCAACCTCAGCGTTCCTGCGGCTCCCACCGCGGCCTCAGCCAGCAGCACCAAGGCGACCGCGATAGTGGGAAGGACAGAACGTGACCTCACGGGGACCTCCTTTTTATTTGGTTTTTAATCAAAGCGGCAGATAATCGAAATTGAAATAGCCTTCGCGGCGGTAAGGCTCGGCAAAGACGGCCCTGCTCCCGTGTCCCAGCAGGCCATGGTACAGGCAGAGGGCCTTGTCCATCTCCCGGTGCAGTTCCCTGCCCAACTCCAGATCGTCGGCCAACACACCGCCCGGAAGGAGGGTCTGGAGGGCTTCCCGGGGGAAGCGTCCCTTGAACACCGAAGAGGTAAAGCGCATCTGGGCCTCCAGCTTCTCCATGGCCCTCCGCTTCAGCTCCCAAACGGGGGTGATATCCACCACACAGTTCGGGCGGGACGGCATCATGTAGTAGATCGTGGGGATCGGATGGGGCGGGAGACCCTTCTCCTCCGTGGCGAAATCACGCGAGGCTAAAGCTATCGCCTCCAGGTAGAGGACCATTGCCTGACGGCGGTCGGGGTCGAGGTCGGTGAACGAGTGTTCGGGATCCTGGGTGATAATTATGTCCGGCCTGACCCGACGGATGACCTCAACGAGCCTTTTCTTGGACGTCACATCGGGGGTTACCTCGCCGTACCCAAAGCCGAGAAACTCCACCTCGACGCCGAGGATTCCCGCTGCCTCCCTCACCTGGGGCCGCATCTCCTCGCGGCAGAGCAGCACGGCCGCGTGGGACCTCCCTCCCCGTTGGACGTTCTTGGCCAGCGCTCCCCCGCACTCCACCACCTCCAACCCGAAGGTGGCGAACAGCAAGATCGTCAGTTCCGCCATGAGACCTCCTGGATCCAGGGCGTAGTAGCACGTTTTTTAATTTCGTGTCATTATAGCCCTTCGAGCGGGATCCTCCAAGAGGTGAGCTCAAAGCGATGATCGGGTGGATGTAGCGAGGGTCCGACCCCCCCGCTATACCAGCGCGCCCCTACGGCAGACCGAGGCGCAGTCGCCGCACCGGATGCATTCCCTAGTAAATCGTGCCTTCCCTTCCTTGACTTCGATCGCCCCCAGAGGACAGGCCCGGGCACAGAGGCCGCAGCCCACGCATCGTTCCGGAGCGGCTGCCGTCCGGGAGATCCCC
>MTNL01000162.1 GCA_002010365.1 Candidatus Acetothermia bacterium JdFR-50
CCCTCAAGGCCGCACCTCCCCGAGGACGATCCGCGAGCCCTCGCCCCGGGCGGTCACCTCCCAGGGCCCTTTCCCCAGTTCGCGGGCGAGGATCGCGAGGATTCGGTCAGTGCAGAACCCGCCCTGGCAGCGGCCGAACCCCGCTCGAGTGCGGAACTTAACCCCGTCCAGAGTCCGCGCCCCCCGGCGGATCGCCTCCACGATCTCCCCCTCCGTCACCCGGTTGCAGAAGCAGATCACCCTCCCCCAGCGGGAGTCTTCCCGGATCAGTGCCTCCCACTCGGCCTCAGGAAGGTCGGCGGGGTGCGGTATCCGCTTCCTCTTCGGCCGAAAACCCGTTTTCTCCGGGAGGGAGTGGGCGAGGGAGATCTCGCGGGCGAGCCAGCGGGCGACGGCCGGAGCCGCGGTGAGCCCGGGGGAGCGCATGGCCGCCGCCTGGTAGAACCCCTTCACTTCCGTGTCGCCGAGGACGAAGTCCTTCTGGGGGGACTCCGGCCGGAGGCCGGCGAAGGTCTTGATGGCGCGAGAGAGGGGAACCTCTGGTACCAGTCGCCTGGCCCCGGCAATCACTTCCTCGAGCCCCTCCCGCGTGGTCTCGGTGGCCTCCCTAGCTTCCGCCGGGAGGTCCCGGGCATTGGGGCCGAGGAGAAGCCCCCCGTCCACCGTGGGGAGGACGAGGATCCCCTTGGATTTCTCCGTGGGCGCGGGGAATAGGACCACGTTCACCAGATCCCCGGTGGTCTCGTCCAGGAGCACGTACTCCCCCCGGCGGGGATGGAGCGCGAGGCCATCGAGGCCCGCCATCCGGGCGATGTGGTCGGCGAAAAGACCGGCGGCGTTCACCACCGCGTCCACGCGGTAGCGGCCCACGCCGGTGCACACCGCCCGAACCCGCCCCTGGGAGACCTCGATCCCGGTCACGGGCTCCCCTAAGTGGAGCTCGAGGCCGTTGGCCAGGGCATTCTCCACCGCGGCGATGGCGAGCTCCCAGGGGAGGGTGATCCCCACCGTGGGTGACCAGAGGCCCGCGTGGACCTCTGGATTCACCCGAGGCTCCCGGGCGAGGACCTCCTCCCTCCCGTGGATCTCCAGGCCGGGGACGCCGTTTTCCGCTCCCTGGGCCCTCAGTTCCCGCAAGGTCGCGCACTCCTCCTCGGTAAAGGCGAGCACGTAGGCCCCTGTGCGGCGGAAGGGGACCTCCAGCTCCTCGGCCAGCTCCGGGAAGAGCCCGTTCCCGGGGGCGCAGAACCGGGCCCGCAGGGTCCCCGGCTCGTCGTGGAAGCCGGCGTGGACGATCCCCGAGTTCGCCTTGGTGACGCCCCACCCCACGTCCGGCTCCCGCTCGAAGAGGAGCACTTCGGCCTCGTAGCGGCAGAGCTCCCGGGCAATGAGGGTTCCCACCGCCCCGGCACCGATCACCGCGATCCTCACGACACCTCCTTGACCCAGCCCATGGCCCGCTTCAGGGCCGCCTCCCAACTTCGCAGCAGCTGCTCCCGCTCCGCCGGCGGCATCCGGGGCACGAACCGCCTCTCGACGCGGACGAGCCCAGGGATATCGGAGAGATCCCACACTCCGGCCGAGACCCCGGCGGCCAAGGTAGCCCCCAGCGCCGTGGTCTCAAGGACCGCAGGGCGCACCACTGGAATCCCCAGGATGTCGGCCTGGAACTGACAGAGGAAGCCGTTCCGGGCGGCGCCACCGTCCACCCTAAGCTCCGAGAGGGAAAAACCAGCGTCGGCCTCCATGGCCCGCACGAGGTCATGGGTTCCGTAGGCGATTGCCTCCAGGGCTGCCCGGGCAAGATGCGCCCGGGTGGTACCCCGGGTAAGGCCGAGGATCGCCCCCCGGGCGTAGGGGTCCCAGTGGGGCGCCCCTAGGCCCACCAGGGCCGGCACGAAGTAAACCCCATCGTTCCCCCGGAGGGAGCGGGCGAGCTCCTCCGTCTCCTCCGCCGCGGAGACAAGCCCCAGGTCCCGCAGCCACTGGATCGCCGCCCCGGCCACGAAGATCGAGCCCTCCAGGGCATAGGCCACGCGCCCTTCCGTCGCGTAGGCCACCGTGGAGAGGAGCCCGTGGGACGATTCCGGGACCTCATTGCCGGTGTTGAGGAGAAGGAAGGCCCCGGTGCCCCAGGTGACCTTGGCCCCGCCCCGCTCGAGAGCCCCCTGGCCGAACAGGGCCGCCTGCTGGTCCCCCAGGACCCCGGTCACCGGGATCTCCGCCCCCAGGAGATCCGCCACCGTGACGCCGAATCCAGAGAGGCTCGGGCGGACCTCCGGGAGGATCCCCCGGGGAACGGAGAAGAGATCGAGTAACTCCTCGTCCCACGCAAGGCGGCGGATGTCGAAGAGCATGGTGCGGGAAGCGTTGGTGGGGTCGGTGGCGTGCACGCCGCAGAGGGCGAAGAGGAGCCAGGAATCCACAGTGCCGAACGCCACCTCCCCCGCCTCGGCCCGCTCCCGAAGCCCCGGGACGTTCTCCAGGAGCCATTCGAGCTTGGTGGCGGAGAAGTAGGGGTCGGGAGGGAGGCCGGAGCGCTCTCGGATGAGATCCCCGTGGGCGCGGCGGAGCCCCTCGCAGCGGGGAGCGGTGCGCCGGTCCTGCCACACGATGACGAGATGGAGAGGCTCCCCGGTGACCCGGTCCCAGACCACCGTGGTCTCCCGCTGGTTGGTGATCCCCAAGGCAGCGATGTCGTGGGGGGAGAGCCCCGCCCGGGCCAGGGCCTCCTGGGCCACCTCCAGCGTCAGGCGGACCATGAGCCGGGGATCCTGCTCCACCCATCCGGGCCGGGGGAAGGAGAGAGGGAGCTCCCGGTAGGCCGAGGCGATCTCCTTCGCCTCCCGGTCGAAGATAACGAGCCGGACCCCGGTGGTCCCAAGGTCGATGGCGGCCACGTGCTTTTTCATCGCTTTCTCGCGTTTCCTTTCTTTCCTTTGCCTTTTCTTTCGGAACGGATTTTAGCCGGCCCCGCATCACCGTCAACCGCCAACTGGCGCAGACTTCCCCGGCGG
>MTNL01000141.1 GCA_002010365.1 Candidatus Acetothermia bacterium JdFR-50
CCGGTTGGTGGAGCCCACTCGGGGGGAGGTGGTGTTCGACGGGATGGACCTCCTAAAGCTCAAAGGGAAGTCCCTCAAGGCGATGCGCAAGCGCATCCAGATGATCTTTCAGGACCCGGCCTCCTCCCTTAACCCCAGGAAGACCGTGGGTCAGATCGTGGCCGAACCCCTCAGGATCCACGGGATGGTTCGGGGGAAGGTCCTGGAGGAGCGACTCGTCAAGACCTTGGAGCTGGCGGGGCTCTCGGCGCGGTTCCTCAACCGCTATCCCCACGAGCTTTCCGGAGGGCAGCGCCAGCGGGTGGGGATCGCCCGGGCGTTGGCGGTAGGGCCGGAGTTCATCGTGTGCGACGAGCCCGTGACCGCCCTGGACGTTTCCATCCAGGCCCAAATCCTCAACCTGCTCATGGACCTCCAGGAGGAACTTTTCCTGACCTACCTCTTCATCGCCCACGATCTCTCGGTGGTTAAGCACGTCTCGGACCGAGTGGCTGTGATGTACTTGGGAAAGATCGTGGAACTCGGGGAGGTGGATCGGATCTTCGCTTCTCCGCTACATCCTTATACCCAGGCCCTCCTCGCCGCAGTCCCACGCCCCGATCCCAAGGCCCCGCCCCGCAAGGTCCTCCACGGGGAGGTCCCGAGCCCCATCAACCCACCGTCGGGATGTCGGTTCCACCCGCGCTGCGAACGGTTCATCGGCGATATATGCCGGGAAAGGGAACCGGAGCCCGTGGTCGCGGACGGAGGCAGCCGAGTGGCATGCCATCTTTACTCGGGCGAGGATTGAAGGATACCCGTTTTCCCGGGCATCTCTCCTATGGATCTCAGCGGAGCACGTCCAGGGCGGAGAGGAAGCGATCCAGGTCGTCCTCGCTGTTGAAAAAGTGAGTGGAGACGCGGATTCCGCCGGCACGCACGTGGATCTTGATGCCTCGGGAGAGAAAATGCTTTTCGACCTCCGCCCGTGCGATTTCGGCCCGTAGATTCCACGGCCCCCTCACGAGAACGATCCCCGCCCGCTCCGCCGGGTCTTCCGGGGTCGCCACCTCGTATCCGCGCCGGGAAAGCTCCGCGATCAGCCGGCTCGAAAGCCTCAGGACCCGCTCCTCGATCCATCCTGGATCCAGTTCCAGGAAGAGTTCGAGCGCGGTGGCGAATCCAGATAGGATTGCCGGGTTGAGGCCGATGGCATCGAACCGTAATGCCCCCGGGGCGTAGCCGGAGAAGTCCCGCACCCAAGTGCCTCCGCCACATAAGAGGTCCCAAAGGGACTTCTCTTCCTCCCGGGCGATGTTGTGAAACCCTATCTGGGAGGGCAGAAGCTCTTCCACCAATTCTCGCCGCACGTAGAGGAATCCAGTCCCTTCGGGGCCACAGAGCCACTTGTATCCCCCGCAGGCGAGGGCATCCACGCCGAGCTCCCGTGGCCGCACCCCCACCGCCCCCACCGATTGGATCGCGTCCACCACGAGCAGAGCCCCGTGCCCGTGGGCCAGCTCGGCGAGGCCGGCGAGGTCCACCCGATAACCGCTCCCGAACTGTACGTGGCTCACGGCCACCAATCGGGTGCGGCGGTCGATGACCTCGGCGAACGCGTCCAGGGGGAGGCCCCGTCCCCGGGAGCGCGCCACCCGGACCTCGAACCCGTGCCGGCGGGCCTGGTGGTACCAGGGGATGGCATTGGCGGGGTACTCCTGGTCGGTGATCACCACGTTGTCCCCCCGCTCCCAGGGAAGGGAAGCGGCGATAGCGTTCAGGCCTTCTGTGGTGGAACGGACGAGGGCGATCTCCTCCGGCTCGACCTCAAGGAGCGCCGCCACGGCCCGCCTCGCCCTTTCCGCGGCTTCTCCCGCTTCCTTCCACGCCGGAGGGTCGAAGCCCTCGTAAAGGGCGCGCTGGGTCTCAGCGATGGCGTCCAGGGCCCGCCGCGGCATGGGGCCCACCCCGGCAGAGGCAAGCCATACCACCTCTTCAAGCAGAGGGAACTCCCGGCGGATGGTCTCACTCATCGCCGGGCAAGGGCCTTCAGCTCGTCATGGGAGAGGGTGGTGAGCCTTTCGTAGCCGATGGAATACAGGTGTTTGGGCTTCCCAGGGTCACCGTGGATCGCCACCACATCGGCGATGAAGAGCTCGTGATCCCCGGTCTGCACGCGCTCTTTCACGCGACACTCGTAGCACACGCTGGCCCCCTCGATGAGCGGGGGTTTCACGACCTTGGCGGGGATCGTCTTTAATCCGGCCTCGGCCAATTTATCCCGGCCCCGTCCGGAGACGGTGCCGCAGTGCCATGCCCCCTTCCACTGGTCCTCGGAGGGGAAGCAGAGAACGAACTCGCCGCAGTGCTCGAGGCACTCATACGAATATCGTTTTGGTCCCACGGCGATGGCGATCATCGGGGGCTCCCACGAAACGTAGGTCCACCACCCGAGGCCGATGGCGTTGGGCTTCCCCTCCCGATCCACCGTCACCGCCAAGACATACGGATACGGGGACGCGAGCTTTATCGCCTCCTCCCAGGAGATCTCCCTCAGCATTCGCACCTCCTCGCCTTTCTAACGGCCTTGCGCGTGTATCTTAAACTACCAACACCGCGGCCCCGCGGAGCTTCCGCTCCTTGAGCTTGAGGAGGGCCTCGTTGGCCGCGTCCAGGGGGAAGGTCTCCACCGCGGTTTCGATGGGGATTTCGGCGGCGTAGGCGAGGAGCTCGCGGGAGTCCTCCCTGGTGGCGTTGGCCACCGAGACCACCTCCCGCTCGTGGTAGAGGAGCCCGTAGGGCATCTCCGGGATGGGGGTCATGTGGATCCCGGCCAAGGAGAGACGCCCCCCCTTGTCCAGGGATTTCAGGGCCTCGGGGACTATCCATCCAGCGGGGGCGTAGATAACCGCCGCGTTCAGGGGCTCCGGGGGGCGATCCTGTGCCTCCCCCACCCAAGCAGCCCCGAGCTCCTGGGCCAGGGCCTTGTTCTGGGGGCTGCGGGTGAAGACGTAGACCTCCCAGTCCAGGTGCCGG
>MTNL01000119.1 GCA_002010365.1 Candidatus Acetothermia bacterium JdFR-50
AGGCGCTCTCCTCCCTGCCGGGGGTGACTTCGGCGCTCAAGATGGGCGACAAGTGGCGGCTTTACACCGAGGACCCTTCGGCCCTGCTCCCGCTGGTGGTGCGCTATGCTGAGAGCCATGGGCTGCGCGTGGTGAGCCTGAACACCCTGGGTCCCAGCCTGGAGGACGTGTTCCTCGCGATCACCGGCCAGGGGGTGGGCACGGCGCGCCAGGGCTCCCAGGAGGGGCAGCAGCGACGGACGGGGAGGGAGAGATGAGGAGACGGTGGCAGCGGCTGCGGGACGAGCTGGCCCAGGCCTGGGCCGTGGCGGTCAAGGACGTTAGGGTCTACTACCTCAGGCCGGGGATGATCATGTTCGGCTTCTTGATGCCCTTTTTCCTCTTCTTCTCCTTCTCGGTGCGGCGGGAGATGGCGGCGGCCCAGGGCATCGCCCGGTTGCTGGCCCTGACCACCTTCTTCACCGCTGCCTCTGCCGGACCGTTCATCATCCCCTTGGAGCGACGCTTACGCACCTACGACCGGCTCCTGGCAGCGCCGATGTCGTTGCTCTCCCTGCTCTTGGGGAAAACCGCGGTGGGGGCGTTCTTCGCGGCCAGCGTATCCGTATTTGCACTGGTTATAGGGATCACGGCTTTCGGGGCCACCGTAGCCCAGCCGGGATTCCTGGCGGCCGGGGTGCTTCTGGGGAGTTTTGCCTTTGCATCGTTGGGGCTCGTCTTCGGCTCCATCCCCACCCGCAACCCGGGAGATGTGCAGATGCCGAGCACGCTCCTGCGTTGGGGGCTGCTGTTCGTGAGCGGGGTCTTCATCCCCCTCGAGGAGATGGCGCCAGCGGCCCGGGCGGTGGCTTACCTCTCGCCCCTCACCTATGCCCAGGACCTGATGAACCATGCCCTGCCGGGAAAGGGGCTCCTTAACCCCTGGTTGGACTCGGGCGTCCTCCTGGTGGCCGGGATTTTGCTCCTCATTCCCTCAATGTTGCTGCATCGCCGGGCGCGGAGATTGGGGTACTGAATTCGGCTGCCCTCACCCGGGCCGGAGGGTTGCCCACCCCTTGGGCTTGGAGTACCGTTTGGCTTCGGAGGTGACACTTAGTGTCCAAATCCTTACTTGTATCTCGCTGTCCCTCCTGGTCCCGCTTGCCGGTGCCGCCACGGAGCTGGTGGTGGCGGTGTCCACCGAGCCCCGATGGCCAACGCCGCTGTCATCGACCTCCTCCTGCACCATAACGTGTACGAAAACCTGGTGCTGCTCGAGGCCTGGGAGGAGCTCTACGGCCAGCTGGACCGGGCCTTGGGAAGTCAAGAAGGAGGGATGAGGAATGAAGTTCAGATGGAACTGGCGCATCCTGGTCTCGTACTTTTTGCTTTTCGCTGCGGCCGTCCTCCTGATCTCGGGGATCGCTTTGTTCCTCGCCCCCTCGGGGCGCATCGCGCGGACAACGGGGTGGGAGTTCCTAAGATTGACGAAAACCCAGTGGGAGGAGATCCACACCGTATTCGGCTACGCGGGGGCCATCTTCGGCCTATTCCATCTCTTCCTCAACTGGCGGTGCCTTGTGGGATACCTCCGGCGTCGAGCGCCCTGGATCCAAGTGCGACCGGAATTCATCCTCGCCGTTGTCCTGGCTTTAATCGCTGGGATCGGAGCGGTGCTCGGCTGGTTCCCCGTTTAAATCCAGGTGTGATTTGTCCGAACACAACACTCCCAACCAATGGTCGCCCTCTAAGCAGTCAATCCCGATGTCGTGGGACGGAACAGGGCTCGTCATTCCAAAATACGGAGGGTGTCGTCTCGCTCGTGCCACTCGAACCGCTTCACCCCCTCCAGGACGATCTCCTCGGCGAAGAGGCGCTTGAGCCGTAAAACCCCATCCTCATAGCGGAACTCCACGACTTCTTCTGCCAACGTCTCATCCCCTCTCTTTACCACGATAGCACACATCCCTCCTCCTTAGTTCCCGGGGAACCCCTAATGGAGGGGCCCCTTATTGAGGCACTGAAACTTACTTGAGCCCGAGTTTCTTGCGCCGCATCTCGATGGACTCAATCAGTATCCGTGCCATCTCTACGGGATCGGGTTCGAAGATCCATTTGCCACCCGTGAGGCCTTCGATTTCCTCGAACAAAAACGCTGTAGTCTCTTCGCTCCCCAAGGTGGGGAAGCCCACTCCGAAGACCACGGGGACCCCGCTCGCCACAAAGTAATGGCCGATGGCCACCGCCTTCTCCGACATCCATTCCGGCGCCGCCCCGGCCACGGGAAGTTCACATAGCTCCTCTCCCAAACCCCCGATCTTGACCATCTCGGTAGCGGCGATGAGGAGTCGCGAGTTGTCGACACAAGCCCCCATATGAAGCACCGGTGGCATTCCCACTGCCTCGCATACTTCCCGCAGACCGGAGCCTGCGAGCTCTGCCGCTTCCGGGGTCAGGAGCTCCGCCCGCGCGGCGGTGATGGCGGCACAACCCGTGGTGAGGACGAGCACGTTGTTAGCGATGAGTTCCCGGATCAGGGTGGTGTGAACGTAACCCGCGTTCACCCGGGGGTTATTGCAGCCCACCACCCCTACCACTCCCCGGATCCTCCCATCGATTACCGCATCGTTCAGAGGCCGGTAGGTAGCACGGTATTTGCCCCCGAGGATGTAGTTCACCGACTCGTGGGAAAACCCGGCGATGAGGTCGATAGAGCCCCTCGGGATCTCCACCGAGGTGCGGTTGGGGAAGTTCTCGATGGCGAGGCGCAGGATCTCCTTTGCGGTTTCCATGGCGCTCTCGTGTCGGAAGGGCAGGTGCTCCGCACCGGGAATCTTAGCCTTGTCGGAAGTGGTCACGATCTTGGTGTGGAAACAAGAAGATACTGTGGGAAGGGATGGCATAACACACTGTACGTCCACTACCATGAGGTCCACCGCTCCGGTCATGATGGCGAGTTCCTGGTGGAGGAAGCTTCCGGCGATGGGGATACCATGGCGCATGAGTACTTCGTTGGCGGTACAACAGATCCCCG
>MTNL01000210.1 GCA_002010365.1 Candidatus Acetothermia bacterium JdFR-50
GGGGAGACGGTGGGCCGGAGGTTGGCGTAAAGCCTCAGACGCTGCCTCAGGGTGAGGATCACCGGCTCGTACCCGGGGACCTCCTCGGAGGGGGCGGAGATGGCCCCGAAGAGGATCCCGTCCGAACCCTCGATGGTGGTCCAGGTTTCCTCGGGGATCGCTACCCCGCGCCGCTCGAAGCATTCGAACCCTGCATCGGCGGGGACGAACTCCAGGTCCGGGGCCACGGCCCGCATCGCTTCTACGGCCACCGGCACCACCTCGTGGCCAATCCCATCACCCTCGATGACGCAGATCCTCGTCTTCCCGTGACGTGAGACGGGTGACGCGTGAGTGGTCACCGCTCGCCTCCTTTCGCTGCCAGGAGCTTGTTCAGGGCGTTGAGATAGGCCTTGGCGCTGGCCACCACGATGTCGGTGGAGGCACCCTGGCCGCTGAAGATCCGGGGCTTCCCGTTGGCCCGCGAGAGCTCGGGACACTCCACGGTGATGGAGACCTCCCCTATCGCGTCCAACCCCCCGGTGATGGCCTTGATGGAGAAGGCAATGAGCCGGGGCTCTTCCCCCACGATCCGGTTGATGGCCCGGTACACCGCGTCCACCGGGCCTGTACCGTGGTTGGAATCCACCATGACCCGGCCGTCCGGGGCCCGTAAGGCCACCGTGGCGGTGGGGATTTCCTTGTCGCCACACACCACCTGGACCTGCTCCAGACGGTAGACCTCTGGTGGTCTGAAAAGCTCGTCGGCCACGATGGCCTCCAGGTCCGCCTCCGTGACCTCCTTGAGGTCCGCGAGCTCCTTGAACCGCGCGAAGACCCGATCCAGTTCCTCGTCGGAGAGCTCGTACCCCAGCTCCCGGAGCTTCTCCCGGAGGGCGTGGCGGCCCGAGAGCTTCCCCAGGACAAGCTCCGTCTCCTCGAAGCCCACCGCCTTGGGATCGATGATCTCGTAGGTGGTGCGTTCTTTCAGGACCCCGTCCTGGTGCACCCCGGACTCGTGGGCGAAGGCGTTCGTCCCCACGATGGCCTTGTTGGGGGGGACCTGGATCCCGGCGATGGAGCTCACCAGCCGGCTGGTGCGGACGATCTGGGAGGTCTCGATCCCCGTCCCGACCCCGAAGAGGTCCCTCCTCACCTCTAAGGCCATGACCACCTCTTCCAGGGCGGCGTTCCCGGCCCGCTCCCCCAGACCGTTCACGGTGCATTCCACTTGTCTCGCCCCTGCGGCCACCGCGGCCAGGGAGTTGGCCACCGCCAGGCCCAGGTCGTCGTGACAGTGGACCGAGATCGTGGCTCGGGAGATGTTGGGGACCTCCTCCACGATCCCCCGGATGAGGGCGGAAAGCTCGTTAGGGATCGCGTAGCCCACCGTGTCGGGGATGTTCACCGTGGTGGCTCCGGCATCGATTACGGCCTCCAGGATCTCGTGGAGGAACGCAGGGTCGGTGCGGGAAGCGTCCTCGGGGGAGAACTCCACGTCGGTACAGAGGGACGCGGCGTAAGCCACCATCTCCCGGGCCCTCACCAACACCTCATCCCGCGAGAGCCGGAGCTTGTGGCGGAGATGGATCTCGGAGGTGGCTATGAAGACATGGATCCGGGGCCGCTCGGCGTAGCGGATCGCCTCCCAGGCGGCGCGGATATCCTCCTCCCGGGCCCGGGCCAGGGCGCAGATCACGGGCCCCTCCACCTCCAGGGCCACCCGGCGCACCGCCTCCAGGTCCCCGGGGGAGGCCGCCGGGAACCCCGCCTCGATCACGTCCACCCCTAGCCGCGCCAATTGCTTGGCGATCCGGAGCTTCTCCTCTGGGGTGAAGGAGACCCCCGGGGTCTGCTCCCCATCCCGCAGGGTCGTATCGAAGATCAAGACCCTCCCTTCGACCGAAGTCCCACCTAAACCACCTCCTTCTAGCAGGTCCACTTGCGTACCAGCGGATACTCGAGGCTATCGGCCAATGCCTGCCAGCTGGCCTCGATGATGTTTGGGGAACTCCCCACCGTGGCCCACGAGTGCTCGCCGTCGGAGGCAAGGATCAGGACCCTTACCGTGGCCTCGGTCCCGGCCCCTTCGTTCAGGATCCGCACCTTATAGTCGGTGAGCCGCACCCGCTTGAGGCCGGGGTAGAAGGGGAGGAGGGCCCTGCGGATCGCCCGGTCCAGGGCGTGGACGGGGCCATTCCCCTCGGCGGCGGTGTGCATCACCTCTTTCCCCACTCTGACCTTCACCGTGGCCTCAGCGAGGATCTCCTTGCCGACGCGCTTCTCCACCAGCACTAGAAAATCCAGGAGCTCGAAGGGAGGCTCGTAGTCAGGGAGGGAACGGCGCAAAAGGAGCTCGAAGGAACCCTCCGCCCCCTCGAACTGGAATCCCTTCCGCTCCAGCTCCTTCACCGCCCGAACCACCCGCCGGGCCTCATCGGTGGAGAGAGAGAATCCTAACTCCGCGGCCTTCACCTCCACGTTCGCCTTGCCCGAAAGCTCCGACACTAGGACCCGGGAACGGTTTCCCACCAACTCGGGGTCGATGTGCTGGTAGCTCCGGGGGACCTTCCGGAAGGCGTCCACGTGGATGCCCCCCTTGTGGGCAAAGGCGCTACGGCCCACATAGGGTTTGTAGGGGTCGTGGGGCATGTTGGCCATCTCCGTCACGAAGCGGGACAGGGCAGTGAGCTCCCGCAGCCTCTCCTCGGGGACCAGCCGGTGTCCCATCTTGAGCTGGAGGTTGGGGACCACGACACACAGGTCGGCGTTGCCGCAACGCTCCCCGTACCCGTTCACCGTGACCTCCACCAGCTCCGCTCCCGCCTCCACCGCCGCTAGGGTATTAGCCACCGCCAGCCCCCCGTCGTCGTGGGCGTGGATCCCCAATCGGATCCCGGGGAACTCCCGGCGCACCCGGGCGGTCGCCTCCGCCACTTGGCCGGGGAGGGATCCCCCGTTGGTATCGCAGAGGACGAGCCAGTCCGCCCCGGCCTCCGCCGCGGCCCGC
>MTNL01000047.1 GCA_002010365.1 Candidatus Acetothermia bacterium JdFR-50
CCCCACAGTTCTTGAGAACCACTCGGTGCTGCTGGGCAAGCGCCTCATGGGGCCGTGCCACCGGGGCCTCCGCCGGAAGGCGGTAAGCTTCCAGGAGCCGCCCTTTCAGGAGATGCTCCCGGCAGATTTCCCGGGCCACCTCCGGGGTCACGCGGCAGTAGTAGACCCCCTCCGGGTAGACCACCGCCACGACACCCCAACCCGAGATCCCCAGGTGCCCCACCTCAACCAGCCGAACCTCATCGGCAAGCCCCAGGGCCTCCAGTTCCTCGCGGAAGGCAGCGATCACCTGCTCCACTCCCGCGAGGCGCGCTTCTTCATCTACGCCTACCAAGACATGAGCTCGCGCAAGCCTCATTTCCCCTCCCGGTAGGAATCCAAGATGTCCTTCAGCCTCTCCTCGTCGAGGTTCCCATAGACCTCATCATCGATCATCATCGCCGGGGCCACACCACACACCCCCAAGCACGAGGTGAGCTCCAGGGTGAAAAGGCCATCCTCCGTGGTCTCGCCCACCTCAACCCCCAGCTCCCGCTTGAGGGCGGCAAGAAGTGACCAAGATCCCGCCAAATGGCATGGGGGCGAGTCGCACAGACGGATGATGTGTCTTCCACGCGGTCTCAGGCTGAACATTGTGTAGAAACTGACCGTGTCGTGTACCTCTGAGAGGGGGAGATCGAGGTACTCCGCCACCAACCTAAGATCTTCAGGCTCCAAGTAGTTACGGGGATTGTGGCGCTGGAGCTCGTGTAGGATCAGAAGGATCTGTTCCCGCGATCGAGGGAATTTGGAGATAATCTCACGTTTTTCCATCTCGTCTCCTTTCTCCTTAAGCGCCCCTCGATGGCCCTGAAGGGGCGGCCATCGGCATAGGTCCCACTAACAATGCACGCGGAAAGTTCGGTCCAGTAGGAAGAATTCTCCGACATCCCCCGTGTGGCCACGGCGGGACGAACCCGCCGACCGCGGCCCCAAGTCCCGCAGAGGTCCTAAGTGACCGTGGAATCGATGGGATCGGGACAGGGTTCCGCAGGGCACCTTTGGTACGTATGGTGCCCGAATGCAACGGGTCGTAGATAATCTGTCCCGGGCCACAGAGGACGGTTTCTTTCTCCAGCTCCTCCGACCTCTCCAGGTCCGTCTCGGTCCTCTCCCCACCGCCGATGTCCCCCATGACGTCCGGCATGGAATGGATGTCCCCTCGATATAGGGTGCCGTCCCAACGGGATTCCCCCGCGGCGAATTCCCAGAAGTAGAGGCCGTCTCCAGGGGATACTCCGATCTGGATCATCCTTACCCCCTTCCCACAGGAGACGCTGGAGGCAGGGCACGCGTTGCCCACTTCGACTCGGCTCATGGGCGCTTCACCTCGTGCAGCACCTCGCCCTCAGGTCCAAGGAGTCTCACGGAAAGGGGCATCCGCCCGGCGGCGTGGACGGAACAGGAAAGGCAGGGATCATAAGCCCGTATTCCGCCCTCCAGGCGGTTGAGCAAGCCCTCGGTGATTTCCTTGCCCTCCAAATAGTGGGAGGCGATCTGCTGGACGGTGCGGTTCATGGCCAGGTTGTTGTGCCCGGTGGATACGATGAGATTCAACCACTGAATCACACCGCTTTCGTCCACCCGATAATGGTGGAACAGGGTCCCCCGTGGGGCCTCGTGCACCCCTACCCCTTCCAGCTCGTTCACTCCCGCCTGGGCCCGGACCCGGGGGGAGAGGAGGTCCGGATCGTCGATCATCCGCTCGATTCGCTCCAGTGACCCGAGGATCTCGATGAGCCGGGCGTAGTGGTAGAGGAAAGAGGAAGTGGCAGCTTTCCCATCACAAAGGGAACGGAAATGCTCCAGGGCCTCGTCGGCCAAGGGGGTCCCCATGCGGTCGCACGTGTTGAGCCGGGCTAGGGGGCCCACCCGGTAAATGCCCTCGGGGTACCCATAATCCTTGAAATAGGGGAACTTAAGAAAGCTCCAAGGCTCCACCGCCTCGCCGATGTATTCGAAGTATTTGGTGGGATCGAGCCCATCGGCCACCGCTTTCCGGTCAGCATCCACGAACCGGATCCTCCCCGCGTAGTGCTCCCAGGTACCGTCATCAGCCACCAACGACATGAAGAGACTAGGAAAATTCCCGAACGTGTCGATCTCCTCCTTCCAACGGGGGAGGTTTTCCTGGAAGAGGGAGATGGCGTTCTGCACGATGCGTTTGGCCTCGGGAAGATCCCGCTTGATCAGGTTCCGACCGTCCTCGTCCAGAGGACGCTCCACCCCGCCAGGCACCGCCCACGCGGGATGGATCTTCCGTCCACCCAGAAGCTCGATTATCCGTTGTCCGAAAGCCCGGAGCTCGATCCCATCGCGGGCGAGCTCGGGATAGCGCTCCATGAGCCCGAAGACGTTCCGCACCGCGGGGTCTTCATCCCAACCGAGCAGGAGGTCGGGGCCCGAAAGGTGGAAGAACGAGAGGGCATGGGACTGCACGATCTGGCCCAGGTTCATTAGGCGCCGAAGTTTATGCGCGGGTTCGGGGACTTTTACCGCCAGGATAGCGTCGCCCGCCTTGGCGGAGCAGAGGAGGTGTGATACAGGGCAAATGCCACAGATGCGGGCGGTGATCCCAGGCATCTCCCAGAAACTCCGTCCTCGGCAGAACCGCTCGAAGCCCCGGACCTCTGTGACGTGGAACTTAGCGTCAGCGACGCGGCCGTCGTCATCCAACTGGATGGTGATGAGTCCGTGCCCCTCGATGCGGGTCACGGGAATTCTCACTTTCCGCATCTCGTTACCTCCTCAACCGAAGCGAATCTCCTCCCCCTCCAAGTGGGGCTTCCCTTTCTTGAGCAACGTGGTGAGGAATTTCCAGATACGCTCAGCGTCTGGTGGGCATCCGGGGATGTAATAGTCCACTTGGACGTAGGCGTGGAGGGGAAGGGCCTGGGGAAGCAACGCCGGGACCTCGCCGTCCTCGAGGCCAGGCGGGTTCCCAT
>MTNL01000046.1 GCA_002010365.1 Candidatus Acetothermia bacterium JdFR-50
TCTCCCTGTCCGGCGAGGGTGGGGGGTGGGGGTTGAGCTTCGCCTGGGCCGAGAGCCTAGACGCGGGCTTTTCGTTCGTGGATTTCAGCCTCCGTTGGAGCCCTGGGCGGGGGGTCGCCCTCTGGGGGGCGGTATCACAGGGTAGCGATGCCATGGGGGTCGGGTGCGCGTGGCAGTTAGGAGGTGAAGTTTCCCGACAGACATTCAGGTTGACGGCTTCATACCTGCACGTTCCCCCGGGTTACCCCCATCACGAGCCGCGGGGAGAGCTGAGCCTCCGCTGGAGCGGTCTCAGGGGCTCATTCCCCTTGGACCTCGCTTACAGGACATCCGTGTTTCCCCGAGAATCTCCGCCTGGGGTGGTGGTATTCCACCACATCCGGGCCTCACTGCCCTTGGCAGCACCGCTCTGGCCCCGGCTCAAGCTGGACTACCGGCGGCGGTTCAGCCTCCCGCCGGGGGCTGTGGACGAACAGGCCCTCTCCCTCGTGCTCTCCCTCGGGGGGGACGCGCCTTTTCGCTGGAACTTATCCATGGCGAGCTCTCTCGAGGCCGATCCCGTCGCGGGGACAGCGATGGGATCCCTGGGATTCTCCGGCAGCATCGGCGTTCGAGCGGAGCCCTTCGAGCTGTCCGTTGGGATGGAGGCATCGGCCTCCTTCGGGATCGGCGCGATCCTGCCCGCCTCCTCGGTGGAGCTCCGTCTGCGCTTTCCCGGTGCGCTTGGTTCCCCTTTGATATCCTTTCGTGCTCAACAAGACGGAACGCGGCTTGCTCTGTCGCTGCGGGAGGTGCCCATGGGGGAAGGCAAAGCGGATCTGGGGCTTTTATACGAGATGAATGAGGGAAAATCGCGCTGGGAAGGGAGATTTACCTTCACCTTCACCGCTGACTTCCCCTTCCTTGGCCCCACCCGGGGTCGGATCACCGGCCGCCTCTTCTTAGATCGTGATGGCGATCTCGCCTTCGGCCCTGGCGACGAAGGGGTGGAAGGGATCCTGCTTTCCGCCGACGGCGCCCTGGCGATCACGGGCGAAGAGGGGGTCTTCGCGTTCCCGCCTCTCCCCCCGGGCACCTATGTGGTCTCCTTCGTCGATCCCCCGCCAGACCTGGTCCCGCTCCTTCCCCCTCCACGGGTGGAGGTGGTGAGGGGGGAGGAGGTGCGGGTGGATATCCCCCTTCGGCCCCGGGCTTGGCTCAGGGTCTTCGTCTTCCATGATGCCGATGAGGACGGGGTCCCCGATCCCGGGGAGCAGGGGATTGGCGGGGTGGAGGTGGAGATCATCGGGGTTGGAGGAAGATGGAGGGAGGGTACGGACGATACGGGGCTTTTTTCCCTGGAACTCCCTCCGGGCCGCTACAAAGTGAGGCTCCTGGCGAATACGCTCCCCCAGCGCTTCTCCCCCACCACTCCCGCCGAGGTAGAGGTGGAGGTGCCCGAATATGGAACGGCAGAGGTGGACTTCGGCGCTTACCGGAAACCGAGGCCGGTGGTGGTCACCTTCGGTCCCCCCCTGGCCGCCATCGAGTACTCGCCACGAAATCCCCGGGTGGGGGAGCAGGTCCGCTTTTCGGGTGCCGGGAGCGAGGCCTTCAATGCAGAGATCGTGGAGTATCGGTGGGAATTCCGCTTGGGTGACCTGGCTTTTGGAACCTATGGCCCGGAGGTGACCGTATCCTTCCCCGAACCCGGCCGCTGGACGGTGACCCTGGTGGTGGTCGACTCCAACGGCCTCCTCGGGGCGAAACGGGTGGCGGTGGAGGTTTCCCCCTGACCCCTGAAGTTGTCGGCCCCAGCCGGCTTGGGCATGATCCTGCCGGGTGATCGATGGTGACGAAAAAAGCGGAGGTCCTGGTCATCGGCAGCGGCACCGCCGGGTACTCCGCGGCTATCCGGGCCGCCAGGCTCGGAAAGGCCGTGGCGTTGGTGGAGCGGGATGACTCCCTGGGCGGTACCTGTCTCAACCGCGGTTGCATTCCCACCAAGGCCCTTCTGCACGCCGCCCACCTCCTGCGGGAGCTTTCCGAGGCCGAGAAGCTGGGCATTGAGGCCCAGGGCATCTCCTTGAACTGGGAAAGGCTCCAGGCGTGGAAGGACGGGGTGGTACGGCGTCTCTCGCAAGGGGTCAAGTTTTTGTGCGAACGTAACGGGGTCGAACTCATAAAGGGAAACGCTCGGTTCGCTGCCCCGAATCTCGTCCGGGTGGAGGAAGCCGGCCTGGAGCTCGAGGCGGACGCTGTGATCATCGCCACGGGGTCGGCGCCGGTAGAGCTCCGGGGGATGGAGTTCGACGGGGAGAGGGTAATCTCCTCCCGGGAGGCCCTCTCCCTCCCGCGGCGCCCCGAGCGGTTGCTTGTGGTAGGCGGAGGATATATCGGGATGGAGCTCGGGACCTTCTTCGCTTGCGTGGGCACGGAGGTGGTGGTGGTTGAGCTCATGGATCAGGTCCTTCCCGGGATCGACCCCGAGCTCGTCTCCCACGTGGCTCGGACCTTCTCCGCCCTGGGGCTCGAGCTACACACCAAAAGCCGGGTCCTAGGGCTTGAGCGGATCCAGGGTGGGATCGCGGCGAGGGTGCGGGGTGCGGATGGGAAGAAGACCATGGTGGAGGCCGAGCTCGCCCTGGTAACCGTGGGGCGGCGGCCGTACGCCGATGGTCTGGGCCTCGATGCCATCGGCGTGCAACGGGACAAGCGGGGCTTTATCGTGGTGAACGAGCGATTCGAGACCTCGGTTCCCGGGGTTTACGCCATCGGGGACGTGACCCCCGGGCCCATGCTCGCCCACCGGGCGCACTGGGACGGGAAGGCGGCAGCTGAGGCGATATGCGGCCATGATCCGAAGGAGCGGCCTCCGGTTCCCGCGGTGGTCTTCACATCCCCGGAGATCGCCATCGTGGGCCTCTCCGAGGCCGAGGCCCGGGACCGCGGCTACGAGCCGATGGTCGGAAAGTTCCCCTTCACCGCCTCGGGGCGGGCCC
>MTNL01000051.1 GCA_002010365.1 Candidatus Acetothermia bacterium JdFR-50
TGACCCCCCCATGCGCTTCCCCTGTCCGGCGGCCAGGATCACCGCTTGGGTTACGTTGCCGGGCATCATGACCTCCCTGGGCAATAGCTATCGGGCAGCACCCCGCACTACGGCGGGCTGACCTCGATCATGCTCCGAGCAGTTCGGCAAACGTACGCAGGCAAACGGAAAGGAAAAGTACTACGTGGCCTTTATTTATTACCGCAAAGAAGGCCGTTTTGTCAAGCGGCATGGGAGCGAATAAAAGCAAAACTTAAGTGCAAACCATAAATCGTGCGGAAAATACCAACGTATTGGCTATCCTTGCAGGAAGTCTTGCAGGAGCTTGAGGGCTTCGCAAGCGGCGGAGTGCTTGTTCCCCCGTCGGGAACCGCTAAGGCGGAGTTCGCGAACCTCGATGCCCCTTGCATGGGCGATGGCGATGTAGACCAGTCCCACGGGTTTAGTCGGTGTACCGCCGGTGGGGCCGGCGATCCCGGTGGTGGCGAGGCCGATGTCGGCCCCGAGGAGCCTACGCACCCCCACGGCCATGGCCCGGGCGCATTCCGGGGACACGGCGCCCACGGTCCGTAAGATCTCTCCGGGAACCCCGAGGACACTTTCTTTCACCTCGTTGCTGTAAGCCACCACGCCGCCCAGGAAATAGTCGGAGGAGCCGGGGACGTCGGTGATGAGGGAAGAGACAAGCCCTCCGGTGCAGGACTCTGCCACCGCCAGGGTCAACCCCCTTTTCCTGAGGAGCTCCCCGATCTCCACTTCCCCCAAGCTCATCCTTTCACCTCCAGGCCCATCTCCTGGGCCAATCCCCGGGCCAACTCCGCCAGATCCCCTCGGATCACCAACGCGGCCAGGTCGTCGTAAGGGGTGGGGTCGTGGTTCGCGATCACCACCCTTGCCCCCTTTCGGGCCGCCAAGGGGACCAATTCCGCCGCCGGCCAAACCTGCAAGGAACTTCCCAATACCCACAGGAGGTCACAATGCGAGACCTTCTCCCAGGCGCGCTCGAAATCGGGAGCGAGTTGTTCGCCGAATAAGACCACATCCGGCTTCACCAGGGCCCCACAACCACAGCGCGCTACCCTCTCCTCACGGACCCGCTCCGCCATCCACTCGAGTCCGTAGCGCCGCCCGCAGCCCTGGCAGGTCCCCGTTCGGGCGTTCCCGTGGATCTCCAACACTGTCCGGGAGCCGGCCTTCTCATGGAGCCCGTCGATGTTCTGGGTGATCACTCCGCGCAGATACCCCGTCTCCTCCAAGCGTGCCAACAACCTATGGACCACGTTAGGCTCGGCCCTCCCCATCAGCTCGAACCGGTGTATCCAGAAGGAGAAAAACTCTTCCGGGCGTTCCCGGAAAGCCTCGATGGTGGAGACCCTCTCGGGATCGTATTTTCTCCACAGCCCATCCGGGCCGCGGAAGTCGGGGATGCCGGAGGGGGTGCTTACCCCCGCGCCGGTGAAGGCCCAGGCGTTTTGCGCTCCCCGGAGGTATTCGGCCAGCATACTTACCGCATGGGAAGACATGGCGGCGAAAGTATACCCCAAGCGTCCGCGGATATTTTCGGTTGGGATGTTGCCTTCCGCGAATGCAGTCATTATCATTTTTTGGCTATGGCCGGACACTCGAAATGGGCGAACATCAAATATCGCAAAGAGCGCCAGGATAAAAAACGCTCGGCCCTTTTCTCCCGACTTTCCCGGGAGATCATCGTGGCGGCACGGGAGGATCCCAATCCCGACTCCAATCCCCGGCTGGCAGCGGCCATCGAGCGGGCCAAAGCCGCCAATATGCCTAAGGAGAACATCGAGCGTGCTATTAAGCGGGCCGCAGGGGAGCTTGGGGGAGAGCGTTATGAGGAAGTGACTTACGAGGGATACGGCCCGGGCGGAGTGGCCATCTGGCTTCGGGCCGTAACCGACAACCGCAACCGCACTGCCTCCGCCGTCCGCCACATCTTCGAATCCCACGGGGGGTCATTGGGAACCGAGGGATGTGTGGCCTGGCAGTTTGAACGCAAGGGCAAGATCCGGGTGGAGGAAATACCTGAAGGGATGGACAAAGAGGGACTCATCATGACAGGCATCGACCTTGGGGCCCAGGATTTTGAGGAGGACGATGGGGCCATCGTCTTTTACACCGATCCCGCGGACCTCGCGATGATACGGGATGGACTCAAGAACGTGGGTGCGCGGGTCATCCAAGCCGAGCTCGTTATGGTCCCTAAGACCACGGTTAGAGTGGAGGGCAAGGAAGCGGAACAGCTGTTGAGGCTCTTGGACGCCCTGGATGAACAAGAGGACGTGCAGGAGGTGGTGGCCAACTTCGATATCCCCGACGAGATCCTGGCCAAGGTCGCTGGCTGAGCTCCCCCTTCACGCAAGCTTCGGAGGATACCCACTTTTTGATCCGGTAGAATCCCCTTGATATGTCGGGCCTGTGGCAAGGGGAAAGCCCGCTGGCGGAGCGGTTGCGGCCACGTGACCTCGATGAGGTGGTGGGGCAGCGCCACCTCCTGGGCCCCAACGGCCCGCTGCGGGCCCTAATCGAGAAAGGTACCTTCCACGCTCTTATCTTCTGGGGTCCTCCCGGAACGGGGAAGACCACGGTGGGGAGGATCATCGCCAAGCGGGTGGGGGCTAAGTTCATATGGCTTTCGGCGTCCTTGGTGGGCACGGCGGAGGTCAAGAAGACCCTGGAGGCCTCCCGGGAGCTTTGGCGGGCGACGGGGAAACGGGACCTCCTTTTCCTCGACGAGATCCACCGCTTCAACCGGGCTCAGCAGGACGTCCTTCTCCCCTATCTGGAGGAGGGTTCGATCTATTTCGTCGGCGCGACCACTGAGAACCCTTCGTTCGTCCTTAGGTCGGCGCTCCTTTCCCGAGCCCAGCTCTTCGTGTTTGAGCCCCTCTCCGAGGAGGACCTACGGGTCCTCCTGCGGCGGGCCCTGGAGGACAAGCGGGGGTATGGGGGGCGGGTGAGG
>MTNL01000223.1 GCA_002010365.1 Candidatus Acetothermia bacterium JdFR-50
GACGTGGTGGCGCACCAGCAGGAGATCGCCCGGAAGGTGGGGGAGGAGTGCGCTCGCTACGACATCCCCTACGTTCTCGAGATCGTGGCCTATCCGTTCAAGGAGGACGAGGAAAAGGACTCCCCCGTCTACGCCAAGAGGAAGCCCAACCTCGTCTTCGACTACGTGGCGGAGTTCGCCAAGCCCGAGTACAAGGTGGACATCCTCAAGGTGGAGTTCCCAGCGGACCTCAAGTACTGCAAGGAGTACGCCCACGGGGCCTTTGACGGAGTGAAGCGCAAGTCCGTCTACGACCTCTCCGAGGTGGAGGACTTCTGCCGGGAAGTTACCAAACTCTCCAAGGTTCCCTGGGTGATCCTCTCGGCGGGGGTGGGGATCGAGGAGTTCCTGGAGGAGGTGGAGATCGCTTCCCGGTGCGGCGCGTCTGGGTTCCTGTGCGGCCGGGCCCTGTGGAAGTACTGTGTGGATTACTACCCCAACCTCGACGCCGTGGAACAGTGGCTCGAGACCGGGGGTGCGGAGAACTTCCGCAAACTCTACGCTGCATCGGAGGCGGCCACCCCGTTCTGGGACACCGAGGCCTTCCGGGGCTTCCCCAACCTCGCCCTCGAGAAAGCGGGGCCCGAATGGTACCGGGAATATCCAGGATTCTGATCCGAAGGAGGTAACGGATGCGGATCGGCGTTCTCACCGGTGGCGGCGATTCCCCAGGGATAAACGCGTGTCTCCGGGCCATCGTACGCAAGGCCCACGAATCCGGAGTCGGGGTGATAGGGTTCCAAGACGGCTGGAAAGGGCTGGTGGAGGACCTCCCTATGCCGTTGGGTTTAAAGGAAGTATCGGGGATTCTCCCCCAAGGTGGGACGATCCTCGGCACCTCCCGTACCAATCCGTTCAGTAAGACGAAGCGAAACGGTGAGACGGTGTGGGAACCCACCGAAAAGGTCCAACGGGTCCTCGACACCTGTGAGCGGCACGGGATCGACTGCGTCATCGCCATCGGGGGAGACGATACCCTAGGCGTGGCGGCCCGCCTGATCCCCGAGGGGATAAAGGCCATCGGGATCCCGCAAACCATCGATAACGACCTCTGGGGGACCGATTATTCCATCGGGTTTCCCACCGCCCTCTCCATCGTCACCGAGGCCCTAGACCGCCTTCACACCACCTCCCACGCCCACCACCGGGCGATGATCGTGGAGGTAATGGGACGGGACGCGGGTTGGATCGCGGTGCTGGGAGGGATGGCAGGAGGCGCGGATGTGATCCTGATCCCCGAACGCCCCTTTTCGGTAAAGGACGTGGTGGCCCGGCTCAAGAAGCGCCTGGAGTTGGGGAAAAGATTCTCCATCATCGTCGTGGCCGAGGGGGCCAGGCCGGTGGAGCTTGGGGGAAAGCAGGTCACCCAGCAAGAGGTGGACGCCTTCGGCCACGTACAGCTTGGAGGAATTGGCTACTGGCTCGCCGCAAGGCTGAGGGAACACAAGGAGGAGTTGGAGTTGACCCCCAGGGTTACGGTGCTGGCGTACCTCCAGCGGGGCGGCATCGCCACTGCGTTCGACAGGCTCCTGGCTATCAGGCTTGGGGTGAAAGCAGTGGAACTGGCCCTGGAAGGGGAGTCGGGGGTGATGGTGGGGATGCAGGGGGAGCGGGTCGTCCCGGTGCCCCTTGCGGAAGTGGCGGCCAACTCCCCAAGACTTGTTCCGGACGAGCTCATCGAGCTTGCGGAGATCTTTTACTGAGGAGGGAGCGGGTGATGGGAGATGCGTAGAGCGATTTTGGCGGTATTGCTCGTCTCCTTCATCGCCCTTTCGGCGCCCAAGGGGACTGGGCTGTTCGCCCCCCTGGAGGAGGTCTACGAGCTCATCCGCTATTACTACTACCGGGTTGAGGACGTAACCGAGAAAGACCTCCTCTACGGGGCGCTCAAGGGCATGGTGGAGGCCCTGGGAGATCCCTATTCGGTCTTCTTCGCACCCGAGGAGTACCGCAAATGGCAGGAGTCGGTGGAGGGCGAATACAGCGGGGTGGGGATGGAGATCGCCATCAAAAAGGGGAAGGTGATAGTGGTGACCCCGTTCCCCGGTACTCCGGCCTATGAGGCCGGAATACGCACGGGGGATTGGATAAAGGCCGTGGACGGGAACCCCACCGAGGGCCTCTCGCTGGAGGAGGTCTCCGCAATGATCCGGGGCCCTGAGGGTACCGAGGTCACCCTCACCCTGGTGAGTCCGGAAGGGGTGGAGAGGGAGGTGACCTTGGTGCGGGCCCGAATTAAGATCCAGCCTGTCCTCGCCGAGTACTGGGAAGATAAAAAGATCGCGTACATTCGCATCATCTTCTTCGCCGAGCGCACCCCCGCGGAGGTGGGCAAGGCCCTTTACACCCTGCCTCTGGAGGAACTCAACGGTATCATCCTCGATCTGCGCAACAACCCCGGGGGGCTGCTGGCCTCGGCGGTGGATGTGGCCAGCTTCTTCGTGGACGAGGGGGTGATCCTCTATGCCCGGGGCCCCTTGTACGGCTTCCGTCCTTATTATTCCCGGGGCAACGCCTTCCCCAACGTGCCGTTGGCGGTGCTTGTGAACGAGGGAACTGCCTCGGGAGCGGAGATCGTGGCCGGGGCCATCCAAGACCACGGGGCGGGGGTGTTGGTGGGACGCAAGACCTTCGGGAAGGGCGTGATCCAGCAAATCGTGCGCGAATTCCCCGATGGGGCGGCCCTCAAGCTCACTACCGGCGAGTACCTGACCCCTAACAAGCGTCGGGTCCACGACGTGGGGTTGGAGCCGGATATCCCCGTGGAGGCCGACGAGGAGGCGGAAGAGGATCCCGACATAAAGGCGGCGGTGGAGTGGATCCTCTCCCAAGCCGCGGAGCCCGCGGCTCCTGTGGAAACGGTCCCTTAAAGGAAACCAAGGGGAATTTGCAAAGAGGGCGCGGCTACGCCGCGCCCCTTTTTAC
>MTNL01000144.1 GCA_002010365.1 Candidatus Acetothermia bacterium JdFR-50
ACGTAGGCGTGGAGGGGAAGGGCCTGGGGAAGCAACGCCGGGACCTCGCCGTCCTCGAGGCCAGGCGGGTTCCCATCGCCGTATACCTCCCGGATAACCTCGTCCCGGGGGATGGGGTTGCGCATTGAAGGGACATTGCCGGTGGTGGCACAATCCCCGAAGGCCACGAGCACCTTGGCCTTCTTCCTCATCTCCCGCAGGAGCTCCACCTGCTCGGTGGTGTTGATGCTCCCCTCCACAAGGGCCACGTCGATCTCCTCGGGGATCTCCTTATGATCCACTACGGGGGAGTAGACGATCTCCACGAGCTCCTTGAGCTCCAAGAGGCGCTCGTCCAGGTCCAAGAAGGACATGTGGCAGCCCGAGCACCCCGAAAACCATATGGTGGCCACACGCACTTTAGACACGGGGCCTCCTTTCCGTCACCTCAATGATCACCTCCGGGCGTTTCGTCTGGGCCGCGGTGCTAACTCCTTTCTCGAACAGGGCGCCAGTGGGACATGCCTGTACACACTTCCCACAGGCGGTGCAGGTCTCCGAATCTCCCCAGGCCCCCCCCAAATCCGGGGCCACACGGGTCTCTATACCCCGCCCCTGGAAGCCCCAGGTGAAGGCCCCTTCCACCTCGGCACACGCCAGGACACACCTGCCGCATAGCACGCAGCGGTTGTGGTCCAGGCCGTAGTCGTCGTGGGAAAGGTCCATGGACAGACCGGGGTACCGGTAGGGGATGGTCACGTGGTCCATGCCCAGCTCCACCGCCAGGTCCTGGAGCTCGCAGTGGCCGCTGGAGACGCAGAAGGCACAGATGTGGTTGCGTTCCACAAACAACATCTCCAGCACCAAGCGGCGGATGCGGTTTATCCGCTCGCTGTGGGTCACAATGTCCATCCCCTCCTCTACCCGGGTGACACAGGCGGGGACGAGCTTGCCGCGCCAATTACGCACCTCCACCAAGCACAGCCGACACGAGCCTCGAGGCGAAAGGCCTTTCAGGTAACAGAGGGTGGGAATACGCACCCCGTGGTCCCTTGCCGCCTCCAGTATGGTCTGTCCTTCCTTCGCGCGCACCTCCCGACCGTTAAGCTTAAAGGAGATCATGACACCACCTCGCGCACCTCGACGATCCGCTCTTGGATGGGACGTCCGTTCACCACGTGCTCTACCACGATCCGACGGGCGAGGTCTTCATCCACCTCGCCGTAGACCGTGACGCGCTCCCCCTCGTGGACCTCCACCACCGGTTCCTTGACCGTCAGTCCCCGCTCTCCGGTTTGGGTCACCGCTACGTCCGGCAGGTTCCGGCGGGACACTTCCTCCAAGAGCGCCTTCAGGACGCGTCGTGCCCCGACAGCGATCCCGGACGTGCCCATCCCCACCACGATCCTCACCCGGATTTCGCCCGAGCGAGGATGCACACGGGCTTTGGCTTTCTCACGAATCTTTTGAAGTTCCTCCGGTTTCATGCACCCTCCTTGAAACCTACCGACTTGGTCACTTCCGCAAACTCGCGTTCGAGAAGTTCCATGGCCCCAGGAGCATTTCGCGGGCCCCCTGAGCTCTGCCCTTAGTTTCCCGGTATCGATTTCCATCGTTTGTCCGTTCCCTTCCAAGGCGATGCGAAACTCCACTCCCAGAAAAGCGAGGATAATAGGAACCAGGGTTTCGGCCAAATCACCCAGGGGCGGCTGACCAACCAGGGTATTCGCGCCAACACTTGAGTCCCTCCGCTTGGACGGAAAGCGGTCCCCACCGCTCCATTAAGTTTCTCAATCGTTTGCAACAGCGAGATCCCGAGCCCAACCCCCTTCCCATGGCTTTTGGCGGTAAAACAGGGATCCATGGCTCTCCTCAGCGGGCCTTCGTTCATTCCTACGGCATAATCCTCCACCTGCGGCATTAGGGCCATCCGGTCGAGGGAAAGCCCCAGCTTTATGGGCTTTGGCCTTGCTCGAAGGGTATTCTCCACTGGACCGGCGATGTGCATGCGCGGATCTTCCACCATCACGAGCTCGAACGGTAACCTTTTTAGTAACCCCTGGACCTCCTGCGGATCAAGGTTTCCGTGGACCTCGCCATCGATCATGACCACCGGTGCTAGTCCCCACGCCCCAGGCATCGCACCGCTTGGATATCGAAAAGGCCATCGGACGATACGTATCTCAGCCCAGCTCCCGCCTCCTCTCGGATGGCCCCGGACATCCGTTCGGCACCACGTACATGGCATGCAGTCCCCAAACAGACCTCGATGGAGGGCCTGCCGGGTGGGGTGAGCCGAAAACGGTGATAAAAGGTTACCACTTCATTTACCCGCGAAGGCGGAACTCGCATCAGTTCGGCCATGAGCTCCGAGGAGTCGGGAGGAATGTGTCCTAAATCTTTTTGCACCCGGTGCAATGCCCGGGTTAGGTCGCCAGGATTCCCTGCGTATGGTGAGATGAGCTCTTTCACCTCGGCCACTGGGTCCTCTGCCACCGTATTACCCCCTTTCCCTTCGGTGAGGATTGAGATTTTAGCTCACCCCTTGTCGTACCACGTTTTTGCAATTAAAAGAGATAGAGTCTCCTGCATACCTCGAACACCCTTTCCCGGGATAAAAGGAAGCTCAGGCCGGGAGATCACCTCCACGTCAGGTCTAGGTCCTCGAGCCAGAACCATTGTGGAGAGCCCCTTCAACTTCGCTACCGTCACGACATTAAAGCGCCGGTAGTAAGCGATCCAAACGTAGCCCGCTTCGACCATAATCCGGGATAGGAGATCGTAACAATAGCCACCCGTCACCTCGACGTGAGGACGAGGAAGAGAGAGGGCTTCCAATCGGAGCTCATGTACCACCTCTTCAACCCTCATTCTCCCGAAGATGGTGGCCCGAATAGCGGTTCCTTTGCCGGGACGGGATCGGAGGACGAATACATCCGGGTTCTTTTCCATGTTGGGG
>MTNL01000214.1 GCA_002010365.1 Candidatus Acetothermia bacterium JdFR-50
AATTGGTTTACGATATCGGCGGAGGCCCTCGAGAGGGAAGGATAAAGGCGGTTCAGATCGGGGGACCCTCGGGCGGATGTATTCCCGAACATCTCTTCGATGTCCCCGTGGACTTCGATTCCCTCAACGAGATCGGGGCCATGATGGGCTCGGGGGGCTTGGTGGTGATGGACGAGTCCGACTGCATGGTGGCGGTGGCGAGATACTTCCTCTCCTTCACCCAAGCCGAGTCCTGTGGCAAGTGCACCCCCTGCCGTGTGGGCACCTATAGGATGCTCAGGATCATGGACCGGATCGTGGAGGGCAAGGGCTGTCCAGGGGATCTGGAGGAGTTGGAGCGGCTGGGCCGCTGGATCAAGGAGACCTCGCTTTGTGGCTTGGGCCGCAGCGCTCCCAATCCCATCCTCTCCACCCTGCGTTACTTCCGGGACGAATACGTGACACACATCGAAGACCGGTTTTGTCCGACGGGGTTATGCCGGTCGCCGGGCCATTTCCAGATCCTGGCGGAGGAATGCATCTGGTGTGGATTGTGTGCCGAGGCGTGCGAGGATGGGGCGGTACGGCAGTCCAGAAAGGGATTCCACATCGATCCGAGGCTCTGCACCGGGTGTGGACGCTGTAGAGCGGTTTGCCCTACGGGGGCGGTGGTTTTAGTCCAGGAGGTGGCGGCGTGAAGGTGGCGTTGGGATGTCCGGTGCTGGAGGCGAAGGAGGCCTTGGAGGGGTTCGCGCGGGGTGATATGTGTGGAAGGTGCATCCCCTGTCCTACAGGGGTATACGCCGCCATCGCTGTCCTGGAGCGGCTCTCACGCGGAAAGGGAACCGAGGCTGACTTGGAGACTTTGGCCCGGGTGGGGGAATTGCTCCCAGAGCTGGCCCGCTGCCCCCGGGGGAAGGAACGAGGCGAACTCATCGCCGAGCTTGTGACTAAGGAAGAGGAAAACCTCCGAGCCCACCTCGCCTGCCGCTGCCCCGCGGGAGGATGCGCCGAGCTGAGGAAATACCGGGTCGTGCCCGAGCGCTGCACCATGTGTGATCTCTGCCGGGAGGCCTGCCCCAGAGATGCCATTGTGGGGGAACCCTATGTGGCTTGGCGGGGAGATAACCGTCCTTACGAGATCGTCCCGGAGCTCTGCGACGGGTGCGGGAAATGTGTGAAGGCCTGCCCCGAAGGGGCCATCGAATTGTGGTGACCGGGTGGCGTGTCACGTGGGCCCATGTCGGTTTTCGTCGCACGTCACCTATGATGTGTCATGGAGGTTTAAGGAGGGGCAATGGCTGAGCTCGTGAAGCTTTCCATCGATGGTCGGGAAGTGGAGGTCCCCAAGGGGACCACGGTGCTCAAAGCGGCCGAGTCTTTGGGGATCGAGATCCCACACCTTTGCTTCCTCGAGGGCATCGCGCCCGGGGGGGCATGCCGGTTGTGCGTGGTGGAGGTGGACGGGGGAAGGCTCATGCCCGCTTGCACCCTCCGGGTACGGGACGGAATGGACGTCCGCACCTCAACGCCCAGGGTGACGGAAGCACGCCGGTTCGTCTTGGAGCTCATCTGGTCAATACATCCCAACGAGTGCACCACCTGTGAGAAGGCCGGGGCTTGTGAGCTGCAACGCTATACCTACGAAATCGGCCTGGAGAGACGCCCCCCGGTGGAGCTCCCCGAGAAACCTCCAGTGGATCGAGAAAGCCCCCTGATTGAGCGGGACCTCAGGCTCTGCATCCTCTGTGGCCGCTGTATCTTCGCCTGCCGGGAGCTTTCCGAAGGAATCCTTGACTACGTGCGCCGGGGGATGCAGACCCTGGTCACCACCCCGTTCGGCAAGCGCCTGGACGAAGTGGGTTGTGATTTCTGTGGATCCTGTATCGAGGCCTGTCCCGTGGGATGTCTGGTGGAGCGGGACCGGAAGTTCCGGGGCCGGGAATGGGAGTTCTCCCCTACCACCACTACCTGCACCCTTTGTAGCGCTGGATGCGAGCTGGTGTTGGAGATAGGGAAGGGGGAGCCTGTGCGGGCCCGGCCCGGGGCCGATGGGCTCTTGTGTGTCAGGGGGAAGTTCGGTTGGGACTTTCTCCTCTCCGAGGAGCGTCTGGAGCACCCCTTGATCAGGGAAGGAGATCGGTTCCGGGAAGCTTCGTGGGACGAGGCCATCGAGTTTGTCGCCCAACGGTTAGTCACGATCCGGGACCAAGAGGGGCCCGAGATCATCGGGGGGATCGCCGGTGGCTGGCTCACTATCGAGGCTCTCTACGCCTTTGGGAAACTGTTTCGGGATGTTTTGGGAAGCGGAAACTTGGGGGTTTGGGGTCTGGATATGCGAGCGGAAACGGCCCTCTCCCTTCCCGGGAAGCTCCTTCCCGTGAAGGCCCTGGAAGGGGCCAGGACCATATTGGCCGTGGGAGCTGCGTTGGGGGAGTCGTTCCAGCGGGCTGGAGTGGCGGTCAGGAGGGCCCTCAAACGGGGAGCGAAGCTCGTGGTTTTGGATCCTTTGAACTCCGACCTGGCAAGGAGAGCCGTGGTGCACTTGGCCCCGAAGCCCGGCACCGAGGCCATAGCGCTCCGGGCGTTGGATCAGGCCCTTTCCGGCACGGAGCCAGGTGCCGACGGGCATGGGATTCCACCGGAGAAACTGGCCGAGGCGGCCGAGGCGCTGAAGGATGGGTTCGTGGCCGTCCTAGGCCCTGGAGCCATTTCGATGGGGAACCGCTTGGCAGAGAAAGCTGAGGGGATCGTGGTCCTAAGCCCCTGGGCCAATTGGTGGGGTGCTTTGGCAGCCGGGATCCACCCATCATTAGCGGCTGGTCCGAGGAAAACGGAGGTCGTAGGGCTGTCGCCCCAGGAGATGCTGAAAGAAACAAGCCCTATCAAAGCTCTCTTCGTCCTCGGAGCAGACCCAGCCGGAGAAGGGTGGGAAATTCCGGACCTCGAT
>MTNL01000233.1 GCA_002010365.1 Candidatus Acetothermia bacterium JdFR-50
TCCCTCCCCATGGTCAAAGGCCCCTTGCTCACCGGACTCCTAATAACCTCGGTGTTCGCCTTCCGCTCCATCGATGCGATCTTCTCCATGACCCAAGGAGGACCTGCCAAAGCCACGTACGTGCTGGGACTGTATACCGTGGACAATATCTACCGGTTCCTAAACTTCGGCCGGGCCGGTGCGATAAGCGTCATGCTCCTTGTCTTCTGTTCCCTCATCGCCAGCGTGTACGTCTATTTCCTGCTCAAGGAGGAGAGATGGTCGTGAGGAGATGTGCCGCTAGAATCGTGAATCACAAGGCCACGGCTTATGTGGTGCTAATCCTTATTTTGGGCGTTCTCCTCTTCCCCATCTTCTGGACCTTCATCACCTCTTTCAAATCACTGGAGGAGACATTCCTTTGGCCCCCAACCTATTTCCCGCATCGCTTTACCCTCGAGGCGTACATCGGCGGCCGCCGAGGAATCCTCACCGGCTCCCCCGTGCCCACATACCTCATGAACTCCCTCATCATCTCTCTCACCACTTCCTTCATCGTTACCGCGGCGGGGATCCTCACGGCCTACGGCCTGGTGCGCTACCCCTTCCGGGGCAGCAAAACGGCCCTGGTCCTCTTCCTCCTAACCCGCCTGATTCCCCCTATCGCGCTGCTTCTGCCGTTCTACCTCATCCTAAGGTATCTGGGCCTGATAAATACCCGCACGGGGGTGATCTTCTACACCATCTACCTATGCTATCCGCTGGTGGTGTGGATGTTGAAGTCGTTCTTCGAGGCCTTCCCCGGGGAGCTCATCGACGCGGCGTTGGTGGACGGGGCGAGCCGCATCGGCGCCCTTATCCGAGTGGTGATCCCCACCATGGCCACCGGGATCAGCGCGGTGGCCATCATCGCGTTTCTTTGGACGTGGAACGAGTTCCTGGCCCCCTTCATCTTCATCAACTCCGACGCTCTGAAGCCAATCACAGTGGGCATCTACTACTTCGTGGGCGATGAGCTCACTTATTGGAACACACTGGCCGCGGCCGGGATGTTGGCCATAATCCCTGGGATCGTTTTCTTCATCGTGGCCCAGCGCTGGATCGTGAAGGGCCTCACCGCCGGGATGGGGAAGATGTGATAATGGTCCGACAATTTGAATCGCCTCCCCTCTACGTGCAGGCACCAGGGCTGCTCTCTCGGGCCGGAGAGTATCTCCGGAGCCTGGGGAAACAATTGGCCCTCATCGCTGATGACACCGTAGAAGCCATCGTCCGACTCCCCCTCACACGGGCGGCGGTAGAGCACGGCCTGAACCTGACCCTCGTCCGATTCCGGAGGGAGTGCGAGCGGAGTGAGGTACGGAGGTTGGCGGAGTTCTGTCGGGGGACGGACGTGGTGGTAGGAGCCGGTGGCGGGAGGGCCGTTGACGCGGCGAAGCTAGTGGGGGCGGAGCTGGGGATCCCCGTGGTCACCTGCCCCACCTTGGCCTCCACCGATGCCCCGGTGAGCCGGGTCGCGGTGCTCAACCGCCCCAATGGGGCCGTGGAGGAGGTCCGTCTCCTGGAGCGTTCACCCGCCCTGGTGCTCGTGGACAGCGATGTGATCGCCCAAGCCCCGGTCCGGTATCTTGTAGCGGGGATGGGAGATGCCCTGGCTACCTGGTTCGGGGCCCGGGCCTGTTGGCGGGCCGGGGGGAGGACCCTTTTCGGCCATGCCCCCACCTCAGCGGGTCTCGCCCTGGCCGAGCGCTGCTGGACGAACCTGCGCACGTACGCGCGGGAAGCCCTCGTCCAAGCCCGGGCCGGCACTGTGGGGGAAGCCCTAGAGGCGGTGATCGAAACCAACATCCTCCTCAGCGGCCTGGGCTTCGAGAACGGGGGACTTGCCTTGGCCCACGCCGTTCACAACGGGCTCACCCAGATCCCCGCAAGGCGTCCGGTCCTCCACGGCGAGAGGGTGGCCTTCGGTCTTCTGGTCCAGTGCGTCTTGGAAGAGGCGGATGAAACCGAGGAGGTGCTGAACCTCCTCATCGACCTGGGCCTCCCCGCCACCCTGGAGAAACTGGGTCTCGATCGCGATGAAGCAGAGATCGAACTGGCGGTAGACTACATTTTCTCTCGGGAGAAAGCCAAGCTCGCCAATGAGCCCATCGAGGTAACGCCCCTAAGGTTGCTTGCAGCCATACTCCGGTCCGATGAGTTGGGCCGCGCCAGCGGAAGGCGGGGGTGAACGGAGTGAATACCCTTTTACGGTTGCATCCCAAGGACAACGTGGCCTTGGCCCTGCGCCCCCTTCCCTCGGGGGCTCGGGTATCGGTGGAAGGGATATCCCTCTTCACCCGTGACCCGATTCCCTACGGTCATAAGGTAGCCCTCGTTTCCATCCCCAAAGGTGGGCGGATAATCAAATATGGCTATCCCATCGGGAGGGCTGTCCGCTCCATCTCCCCCGGGGAGCACGTACACGTGCACAACACCGAAAGCGGGCGTGCCCATGGTGACACAGCGCGCCCCGTGATTCGGGAGGAATCCTCCTTGATTCCCCGTTTCCCCCAAGACACGTTCTTAGGGTTCCGTCGACAGGACGGAAGGGTAGGGGTGAGGAACCATGTGTTGGTGATGGCCTCCGTCCACTGCGTCAACGGGGGAGTGGAGCGCATCGGTAGGGAAGTGCCGGGGGTGGTGGCCCTACCCCATATCTACGGTTGTTCCCAGCTGGGAGAGGATTTGGCTCAGACGCGCAGGGTGCTAGAAGGGTATGTCTCCCATCCCAATGTGGGCGCAACTTTAATCGTAGGCTTGGGGTGCGAGGCCTTGCCCACCCGCGAGCTCGTGGATGGCCTGCGGGACCGGGGATACCGGGTGGAGCTCCTCTTGCTGCAGGAGATCGGCGGGAGCCGAGCCGCGGTGCGGAAGGGGAAGGAATTGGCGGCGGAGCTCCTGGGGGGGG
>MTNL01000232.1 GCA_002010365.1 Candidatus Acetothermia bacterium JdFR-50
ATCGTGGCCCAGCTGGACTTCGAGCGGGCGAAGCGGGAGTGTTGGATAGAGGAGGTGATCCCTTTCCCCGAGGACACGCCCAACTACCTGACGGCTCTGGCGCCCCTCTTCCGGGGCCGGATCGGCCGGATCGGCGTGGAGAAGAGGTGTCTGACCCTGCAGCAGGCCGAATACGTGCGGGAGTTGGCGGGCGACCGGGTGGAGCTTGTGGACGTGGAGGGCCTGGTGGCGGAGCTGCGGGTGGTGAAAGCCGAGGATGAGCTCTCCTGCGTCCGTCGCGCCGCAGAGATCGCCTCCCGGGTAATGGGGGAGATCCTCAGGGAGGTACGTCCCGGGGTGAGGGAGGCGGAGCTCGTGGGACTGGTGGAGTACCTCCTGCGGCGGGAGGGGGCGGAGGGGGCGTCCTTCGAGCCCTTCCTCATGTCCGGGGAGGAGGCCGCCTGGCCCCGCCGCGTCGCCTCGGGGAAGTCCCTGCGGGAAGGGGAGCTCGCCCTCCTGGACATGGGCGCGGTGTACGAGGGGTACTGTTCCGACATCACCCGGACCTTCGCCGTGGGGGAAGTCAGCCGCGAGCAGAAGCGGATCTTCGCCGTGGCCCGGAAAGCCCAAGAGGCGGCCCTGGTCGCCATCAAGCCAGGGGTCAAGGCTTCGGAGGTGGACCGTGCCGCCCGGGAAGTCATCGAAGCCGAGGGGTTAGGGAAGTACTTCCCCCACCTAACCGGCCACGGGGTTGGAGTGTCGATCCACGAAGCCCCCATCCTGGATCGGGGGGTAGGGATGGAACTCCGTCCGGGGATGGTGATCACGGTGGAACCCGGGATCTACCTCCCAGGGGTGGGGGCGGCCCGGGTGGAGGACATGGTGGTGGTGACTCAAACGGGCTGTGAAGTGCTCACCAGCGCCCCCCGGGACCTGGTGTGAAAGGAAAAGGAGAGGAGATGGGCGTCCGGGAGATCCTGGCCGAGTGGGGAGTGAAGGAGTACCGAAAAATAGACAAAAAGGCCCTGGCCGAAATTACTCTGGGAGCTTCCATCCTGGCCACCGGCGGGGGCGGGGATCCCGAGATCGGATTGCTTTGGGCGTACAACGTGGTGGAACAAGGGAAGGACATCCTGCTCGTGGACCCCGATGACATGCCCGACGAGGCCCTGGCCACCATCGCGGGGTGTCTTGGGGCAGCATTGGTCCTCACCGAGAAGCCCCCCAACGGCCAGGAGCTCTTCTGGTGCTACGAGGCTCTGGGGCGGTACATGGGAAAGCCGGTCCAGGCGGTGGTTCCCCCGGAGGCGGGCGGGGTGAACACCCCCGTCCCCATGGCGGTGGCCGGGGCGGTGGGGGTGCCGGTGATCGATGCCGACGGCATGGGCCGGGCCTTCCCCGAGCTTCAGATGACTTCCTTCTACATCCACGGCGTCTCCCCCTCCCCCACCGTGGCAGCCGACGAGAAGGGCCACATCACCATCGCCGACACCGGGGACGCCCTAATGGCCGAGCGGATCATCCGCAACGCCGCCATGGCCTACGGGGGAATCTCCTGGATCGCCGGCTACCCCATGACGGGGAAACAGCTCAAAGAAACAGGAATCCTGCGCTCGATCTCTTTGGCGTGGGAGCTGGGGCGGCGGGTCTTCTTCGCCCGGAGAAAACACCTGGATCCCGTCGAGGAGGTGATCTCCCTCACCGGGGGATACCGGGCCTTCCACGGGAAGATCGTGGACATAAACCGCGAGTTCGGGGCCGAAAAGACCAAGGGCTTCTCCATGGGACGGATCACCATGGAGGGAATCGAGGAGTTCAAGGGACACACCGCGACCATCGACTTCCAGAACGAGTGGCTGACGCTGCACGTGGACGGGGAAGTGCGCTGCATGCCCCCGGATCTCATCTGCATCCTGGATCCGGCCACCGGGGAGCCCATCCGCACCGATATCGTGAGATACGGGTACCGGGGGGTGGTGGTCCTGATCCCGGCCCACGAAAGGATGCGGACCGAGCGGGGGATCGAGACCTTCGGGCCGCGATATTTCGGCTACGACTACGACTACGTCCCGGTGGAGAATCTCATGGAGGGACAGGGGAGATGAATCTCCGCCGCTTAGTGTGGGTGGTGGACACCCATACCGCCGGAGAGCCCACCCGAGTGGTGCTCTCCGGGCTCCCCCCCGTTCCGGGGCGCACCATGGAGGAGCGCCGGCGTTGGCTCGCGGAAAAGGCCGACGATTTCCGCAGGTTCCTCCTCAGGGAGCCCCGGGGCCACGCGGATATGTTCGGGGCCATCGTCACCCAGCCTTGCTCACCGGAGGCCGACTTCGGGGTCGTCTTCCTCGACAACGGGGGATACCTCGGGATGTGCGGCCACGGGACCATCGGGGTGGTCACCGCGTTGGCTAGCTTGGGCTGGATCGACAAAGATGAGGTCATCTTAGATACCCCTTCCGGCCCCGTGCATTGCCGAGTACATCGAACAGGAAGCGAGGTACAGGCCGTCACCTTTCGGAATGTCCCCTCCTTTTACCTCGTCACCGTGCAGTGGAGCGGTGTGCCGGTGCACATCGCCTACGGAGGGAACCTCTTCGCCCTGGTGGACACGAAGATCCTGGACATGACGATCGAGGTGGAATCCCTTCCGGAGCTCGTGCGCCTGGGGGTGGAGATCCGCCGCGGGGTCAACGCGAACCACCGTTTCCTACACCCCGGGACCGGGAAGGAGCTGGTGGTGGAGCTGGTGGAGTTCTACGAGGAGGGCGATCCGCCGCGAAACGTAGTGATATTCGGCGATGGCCAGGTGGATCGCTCCCCTTGCGGCACCGGGACCTGCGCCAAGATGGCTTTCCTCCACGCCGAAGGAAGCCTGAGGGTGGGGGAGGAATACCGCTATCGGAGCATCTTGGGAACCGAGTTCGTGGGCCGGATCGCGGCGGAGACAA
>MTNL01000005.1 GCA_002010365.1 Candidatus Acetothermia bacterium JdFR-50
TGTGGGCCGGCACCGCCCCCGCCTTCATGAGGAGACCCCCCAGGAGCAACCCCAGGGCCAGCTTGTCCAGGAGGGAACCGGTGATGAGCTTCCCAAGATAGGCGATGTTCAGCGCGTCGTACTCCCCGTAGAGGATCCCGATGGCGATAAGCACCAGGAGCCCCCCCAGGGTGTACATGGCCATGGTCTTGAACGCCGCCTCCGGCGGACGGGACTCCCAGGTGCGGTACCCGATGAGGGCGCAGGCGGCGATGCTGGTTATCTCGAGGAAGACGAAGAAGTTGAAGAGGTCGCCGGTGTAAACGAGCCCCAGGATCCCGGCCCAAAGGAGAAGGAGGAGCGAAAGTCCCAGGCTTTTGCCCTCTTCCTCCCGTAGGTACTGGAAGAAGTAGATGAAGGCCACCACCCCGGCCAGGGCGGCCACGATCCCCATAAACGCCCCCAAGCCGTCCACCACCAGGGCGATCCGGATGGGGAACCCCCCGGAGGTCACGGAGGCGGTGGGGGAGGGGGCACCGAGGGTGTAGACCACCACCCCCTCGGTGAAGGCCCTGACGGCCACGGCGATGGCCATGGCGCTGGTGAAGGCCGTGATCAGGCATGCCCAGGCATTGCGCAGGGTACGGCTTATATAGGCCAGCGCGAGGACGGAGAAGGCCCCGAGCAACGGCACCGCTATCGCGAGGATCGGCGCGTGTGTAAGCATGGCTATCCCCTCAACTCCCTGATCTTCCCGGCATCCAGCGTCCCCCGGTGTCGGTAGATGACCACGGCGAAAGCGAGCATCAGCGCGGTGGTGGCGAGGCCGATCACGATGGCGGTGAGGGTGAGGGCCTGGGGGGTGGGGAAGACCATCTCCTTGAAGCCCGGGGGAGCATAGGTGTAGATGGGGGCGATGCCTCCCTTGACGTAGCCCAGGGAGACCAGGAAGAGGTTCACCCCCATCTCGATGACCGAGATCCCGATGGCGAGCTTGATCAGGTTCCTGCGCGTGATCAACGCCAGGAACCCGAGTCCCACGAGGATCATGCTGACGACGAAGGGCATGTTACCCATCTTCCCTCCCGAAGAGAGCCAAAAGGAGCACCACCGCGCCCAGGCCCGCCAGGACCTTGAACCCCACGGCCCAGTTCATGAGGGGGAGGGTCCCGGCGGTGTTCAGGGCCCCGGGGTTGGGGCCGGGTTGGGGCACTGGGGCCCCGAAGAGCCCCCCGCTTCCGGCGAGGACGTTCCGGAAGAAGGTGGCCCCCACCCCCAGGAACGCCAGGATCACGAAGGCCAGCGCGGCGGTGTCCTCCAGGGGAAGGAGGACCTTTATCCATTTCTTCCAGCGTTCGGCCCCGAAGGCCACTACCAACAGGGCCACCACCGAGGCCACCACCGCTCCCCCCTGGAAGCCGCCGCCGGGGGTGAGGTGGCCGTGCATGATCACATATGCCCCGAACGCCAAGGCCACCGGGGCCACGACACGGCTTATGGTCCGTACTATGACGCTCATCCCTTCACCTTTCGCAGAAGCAGCGCCACCCCTACCACGGCCGCGAAGAGGACCGTGGCCTCACCCAACGTGTCGTAACCTCGGTAATCGAACACGATGGAGGTGACCACGTTGTTGGCCGCCACCTCCTTTTGGGCGTTCTCGATGAAAAAGCGGTCCATCTCGGAGCGGGCCGGCTCACCGAAGGGGTGGAGCCAGACCCCACCGGAGATCAGATATCCCGCCACCACGAGAAGGGCCGCCAAAAACAGCCACCGCTTCATTCCTCCTCCTTGGGCCGGGTCTTCCGGATGGCGAGGATGTAGATGGCCGCGGTGAGGGCGGCTCCGATCCCCGCCTCGGCGATGGCCACGTCCGGGGCCTGGAGGAGGTAGAACTCCAGGGAAAGGAGGAGGCTCGCCCCCGCCAGGGCGATCACCGAGGCCAAAAGATCCCGGAACCAGACGGCCAAAGCCGCCCCGATGACCACCAAGCTCAGCGTGAGCACGTGCAGGGCCGTCATTTCCGCTCCTCCAGCTTGTCCACCACCGCCCCCACCGGCCGCACCCCCGCCCGGTGCGCCCCCCGGGCCAGGGCATGGGATCCCGTGGGGTTGGTGATGAGGAGGAAGAAGAGGGCCAAAAGGGCGTGTATCGCCAGCGTCCCCCCCTCCCCTCCTCCCTTCACGAGCCCGTAGATCACCACCGCCACGATGGAGAAGATGGAACCGAAGGTGGTGCACTTGGTGGCCCCGTGGATCCGGGTGTAGACGTCGGGGAACCGCAGCAAGGCCAGGGCGCCGAGCCCGTTGAAGAGGGCGCCCACGGCCAGAAGGAGGTAGAGGAACGCCTTCATTTCAACCCCCCTTCCATGTACCGGGCGATGTAGAGGGTGGCGATGAAGGAAAGCAACGCGTACACGATGGCCACATCCACCAGGACCACCTGGCCGAAGGCGGCCCCAAGTAGCACCATGGTGGCCACCACCAACGTGTTGATGGTATCGAGGGCCACTGCCCTATCGGCGGTGGTGGGTCCCGCAGCCAGCCGCGCCATGCTCACGAAGGCGTAGCCGACTAACACCGCCGCGGCCACGAGAAAACCGAGTTCCGCGATCATTCGGCGATCCTCCTCGCCCACGAGGGGAACGGGCCGCACACGTCCTCCGGCCGGGGCTCGGGATCCCGCACATAGATCCAGTGCACGTAGAACTCACCGGTATCGTCGTCCACGTCCACGGTGAGGGTCCCCGGGGTGAGGGTGATGGAGTTAGCGAGAAGCGTCCGGCCGAAGTCGGTGCGCAGGTGTGGCTGGAAACGCACGATCCCCGGGCGGATCTTTCCCGTGATTACCCGGTAGGCCACGTCCAGGTTCGCGCGGGCCATGGCGAGGAAGAAGGGGCCCACGAGATAGAGGAAGAAGAGGATCCAACGGTGTGGCTGCAACA
>MTNL01000049.1 GCA_002010365.1 Candidatus Acetothermia bacterium JdFR-50
CTACATCCTCGCCAATAACGCGCCCGCCGGCCCTTTGCGCCGCCGCGAACGGTCCCAAGTTCGACTTCCCCGCCGCCGCGTAGACGATGTCGGCGCCAACGGCGTACATCTCCCCCGCCAGTTCCGCGGCTCGCTCCGGATCGCGCCAAGAACCCACGAACGCGGCCAGGACGTCCTCTTCCCCGATCTTAGGATTCGCCCACCGCGCGCCGCGGATGTAAGCGGCGAGGTGTTCCTTTATCACGGGAATCTTCATTCCCCCTAGGAAGCCTATCTTGCCGGTGTGCGTGAGGAACCCCGCCACCACCCCGCCCAGGAAGCCGAGTTCCCAGTCGTTGAAGCGCACCGAGGCCACGTTGGTGAGATCCACCTCCGCGTCTATCAACACGAACCGTTGCTCCGGGAACCGGGGAGCGACCTCCCGCAGGGCGGAGACGGACTCGAACCCGTTGCAGATAATGAGGGAGTACTTCCCCGAACCGGCGAGCTCGGCGATGATCCCCGGGTAGTCACCAGACGATTTGGGGACTATATGAGTGAGCCCCGTGACATACCCCTCTTTCGCCGCGAGCTGGGACCCCCAGGGCCAGGTCGTTGAAGGCCCGATCCCCGAGGCCACCGAGCTCGAGGACCAGCGCTACCAGCAGGGACCCCCGTGACCAGCGAAGCGAAAAGGGCAAGGCACGCGAGCAACGCCAAAGATCTCCTCATCGAAGACCTCCTCTTTGGATAAGATCGGCCTTTCTCGGAGTTTATTGGGAAGCGGATGAGAACACAACACATCGGCACCCCGGCACCTCCTTTGCCGAAGCCTTGAGGAAAATTTAAGATCGTTTTTGACGATGTGGGCCATCGTTGCGGGAATAGTGGGGTTCTTCCTGGGGTCGTTTCCCACGGCTTACCTCGTGGGCAGGCTCCACCGGGTGGACATCCGGAAGCACGGCTCCGGGAACGTGGGGATGACCAACGCCTGGAGGGTGTTGGGGTGGAGAGCCGGAATCTCCGTGGGGATCGTGGACATCGCCAAAGGGTATCTGGCTTCGGCTTGGGTATCCAAGCTCGCTGCCCTGGGGGGACTGGTTCCGGTCTACGCCGGGATCCTGTGTGGGGCGGCGGCGATCCTGGGGCATGTGTTCACCCCGTGGCTCGGGTTCCGGGGTGGAAAGGGGGTGGCCACCGGGGCTGGGGTCCTTTTGGGCCTCATGCCCCTTCCGGTAGCGATATGTGCCCTCGTCTTCGTGGCAGCTTTTCTATCCACCTGGACGGTGTCGGTGGGGTCCCTCTCGGCGGCGGCGGCCCTACCCCTGAGCGTCTTCCTCTTGGACCGGTTCACGGGGTTATCCTTCGAGCCCGCCTTGCTCTGGCTGTCCGTGGCCTTGACGGCGTTCGTCTTTTGGACCCATCGGGCCAACATCCGCCGGCTGCTGCGGGGCCAGGAGCTCAGCTTCCGTAAGCGCCGGGGGCAATGAGGTCTCTCCTTGTATTTGCCGCCATCATCGCCCTTTCCCCGCTGGCTTGGGGGTCCGATTGGAGGGTTGTGGGTTCGGAACACTTCATCGTCCTGGCGCTTCCCGGGGTCTGGCCGGAGGATCCAGCCGATATTGCCGAAGAGATCCTCGGGTGAATGCTGGATCTCTGGGGTCCTCCGGTCCGAAGCGGGGACCCGTTCGAGGGAGAATTCAGGATCGCCCTCGTGGTCTATCCCGATTCGGAAATCCTGGGCAACGATACGGGCATTTACGGCGTCTCCCGTTTGCCTTTGTCCCTGTTTAAGACTGCAAAGGAACCCTCTTTCGAGGGGACAGTGGGCAAGCTTGCGGGGAAGTTTAGTGATCGTGTTTTCGTCCCACGAAGGTTTCGCTTTCCTTCGGCTCGCTGAAGCGATCTTCTGGCCTTTCCTTTTCGCCTACCACCCGAGCCTTCGTTTTCCCCATGCCCCGTCGGTACCCCAGCTTTACAGCGGGATGCTGAGCGGGCTTATCCGCCTGACCGGGGCCTACGTCACGGGGATCACGGGCCTTTATGTCGCACCGCGGTGGATTTCCGCGGATCTTTGGGCCTCCGCCATCCTGTACACGTTCAGGGGGCCTTGAGGGGGAGGCACAACGTTTCTTCCGTTGCCTTACAGGGCTTCCCCATCTCAAAGAGCATTGCAAGGAGTACCGGGATTACCTGGGAAGGAGCCCTGGCCCGGTGGCGAAAGGACTTCCTTGAGTTCGAGGCAACCGCGTTTACGGAGGTGCTCTATGAAGCACGCCGCAAGGCTTGCTGGCTCCGTTTCGCCTTCTTCTATCCCCTGCTCCCCCCGGATGCTCGGATCGAGTTCCCCCTGCTTTATGGAAAGATGGAGAGGGGAAGGGGACCACGGATGACCTAGCGCGGAGGGAAAAGATCCTTTCCACCCCTGTCCCCACGGCGGCCCCGAAGCTCGTTCAGGTCCTCATCCCCCGGGCGGCGAGTCTCCTGGGATGGCTTCGGGCGATGGGGAAAGACGAGGAAGCGAACGCAGCCTTCGCGAAACTATGGGAACTCCAGCGGGCCGATTCCGCCGAGTATCTGCGCACCTACCTCTCTTTAGTCGGGAAGCTTCCCTGGTAGCTCAAAAACCTTCCTCCAGCGATTCCAGCATCGCCGCCAGGGACTCCCCCTCCTTCTTGCGGGTTATCTCCACCAGCCCCAGCTTCGTCACGTCGATGAAGTCCGCCGGGACCCGGTCCTTGCGGAGCTCCTGTTTCAGGCGTTCGATCACCTTCCGCTCATCCGCCTTGGAGGCCATATCCACGAAGTCCACGATGATGATCCCGGAGAGTTTCCGCAACCGTAGCTGCCGTGGGATCTCCACTGCCGCCTCCAGGTTCGTGTTCAGGATGGCGGCCTCCTGGTTCTTGTGGCGGATGTCTTTTCCGGTGTTCACGTCGATGG
>MTNL01000081.1 GCA_002010365.1 Candidatus Acetothermia bacterium JdFR-50
CCTGAAGCCGGTGGGGCGAGCGAACACCTACCGGGAAGGACGTCCCTTCGACCGCGACGGGGAAGTAATCGCCGAAGTGTTGGGATCGGGATCCCCACAGGAGCTTGTACCTTTGATCTCCAGCGATTACCCCCACTATTGGCGTCCTCCCGAGGACGCCTGGGAAAGGATCCTGCGAGCCGTGCCGCAGGAAGCGGACTGGATCTTGATGGAAGGGCGGGAGTGGTTCGGGAGGGGACTGTTCTCGGGCATAAGTGACCTGGAGATCGCCAGCCGCCTGAAAACACCCCTGGTCTTGGTGAGCCAGTATGAAAGCGAGGCCTCGGTGGATCGAGTTTTACGGGCGACCCGAATCGCGGGGGATGAGCTCTGTGGGGTTGTCTTCAATGCTGTGAGCGTGGAGACGGAGCTTCCCGAAGTGCGGGGCACGGTCGCCCCAGCCCTAGAAGAGAGGGGAATCCCCGTTTTGGGAATTGTTCCCTTCGAGCGGCGTCTCTGGGCGGTGACCTTGGCCGAGGTGGCTGAAACCTTGGGCGGAGAGGTTTTGGTGGAAGGAGACCTCTCCGCGGAGGTAGAGAGATTCCTCGTGGGAGCGATGAGCGGGGATGCAGCACTACGGTATCTACGGAGGATCCCGGGCAGATTGGCGGTGGTTACCGGGGGTGATCGGGCCGATATCCAGTCGGTAGCCCTGACGTGCGACAGGGTGAAGGGCCTCATCCTGACCGGTGCCCTCCGACCCGAGCACTCGGTCCTCGCCCGGGCGGTGGAGCGAAATGTGGCGGTGATCCTCGTTCCACAGGATACGATGACCGCAGCAGAGACCGCGGAAAGGTTGATCGGCCGGGCACCGGTGCGGGAAGATCACCTAGAGGTTCTGCGGGAACTGGTGCGGGAGAGCATAGATTTGGAGCGATTAGGGGAGCTTGCGGCGAGGAGGTGATGGGCTGTGCGGCTCTCTAACTACCGCTTCGGCTCCGTAAACGTGAACGGGGTCCCCTACACCGAAGATATCCAGGTCCTCCCCGATGGTGCAGTGAAGGGCTGGTGGCGAAAGGAGGGGCACCGAGTTCACCCCGAGGACCTGGAGGACGCCCTAGCCACGAACCCGGAACTGGTGATCATTGGCACCGGCTACGGAGGCAGAATGGAGATAACCACGGAGGCGAAAGTGTTACTTACTGAGCGGGGGATTGAGCTCCTGGCGCTGAAGACGGCCGAGGCGGTGGAGGCTTACAACGAGCTCGCCCCCAAGCGACGCGCTTGTGCCTTGCTACATTTGACTTGCTGACGGTTTACAGTGTCATCGAATTTGGTTCGATCTCATCAAGCTCGATATACTGCGACGTAACCCAGGGAATCGCTGAAAGGAGGAGGGAGGATGAAGGGGATTTGGGGGAAGATCCTTCTCGTGAATTTAACCGCGGGCGTGGTGGAGGAGAGAACTGTACCCGAAGGGGTCTCGCGGCGGTTCTTGGGGGGTGTTGGGCTCGGAGGATATTACCTGATGGAACTCGTCCCGGCGGGCGCCGATCCCCTGGGGCCGGATAACCCGCTGGTGGTCGCCCCGGGTCTCCTCACCGGAAGCCCCATCCCCACCGCCTCGAAAACCGTCTTCTGCTTTAAGTCGCCCCAGACGAGGTTCTTCGGGCGGTCGGTGGCCGGAGCGAAGATGGGTATCGAGCTCAAGCGGGCAGGCTTCGACGCCATCGTGATCACCGGGAAGAGCGCCGTGCCCGTGGTGTTGGTGGTGGATGAGAACGGCGCCCGCCTGGAGGACGCGAAGGACCTCTGGGGCCTGGACGTGTTCGAGACTCAGAAGGCCCTGGCCGAGAGGTATCCGGGCCACCGGACCGCGGTGATCGGCCCCGCGGGGGAAAAGCTCTCCCGGATCGCGGGGATCGATTGCGACGGACGGCAAGCGGGCCGCGCCGGAGGCGGGGCCGTCATGGGCGCGAAGCTCCTCAAGGCCATCGTCGTCAAGGGCTTCAAGGCCCCCGAATACGCCTGCCCCGACACCCTCAAGGACCTCGCGAAAAAGTGGAACGAGATCATCCGCGATCATCCCGCCACCAAGGCCGATATGGGCTACGGGACCGGCGAGTTCCTGGACTGGATGAACCGTGAATCGGGGACCTTCCCTTCCCGCAACTGGCAGTGGGGCTACTTCAAGTCCGCTTATGAGCGCGCTCACGAAGGGAAGATCGAGCTCGACCCCTATTACTGGGTCCCCAAGTACTCCAAGCGGAACGTGGCTTGTCCTGGCTGCACCAAGCCCTGCGGGAAACTCTTCGTGGTGGAGGAGGGTAAGTACGCGGGCCTGGAGATCGACGGACCGGAGTACGAGACCCTCTATTCCCTGGGCGGCGCGCCGGAGATCGCCTCCATCGAAGCGGTGGCCAAGGCCAACGAGATCTGCGATCGCCTGGGGATCGATACCATCTCCGCTGGCCTCACCCTCTCCTGGGCCATGGAGGCCTTCGAGCGGGGCTACCTCAGCGCCGCCGACCTCGACGGGATAGAGCTCAAATTCGGCGACGAGGACGCTTTTCTCGCCGCCCTGGAGAAGCTCGGGAGGAAAGAGGGAAAGATCGGGGAGCTCCTTGGCGACGGCGTCAAGGCCGCCTGCGAACGCCTGGGGAAGGGGGAGGAGTTCGCCATCCACATCAAGGGCCTGGAACTCCCGGCCTATGACATCCGGGGTTCCAAGGGGGTGGCGCTGGCCTTCGCCGTCTCCTATCGGGGCGGCTGCCACCTCACCGCCTGCGCTTACGGCCCCGAGTACGGCGGGGCGTGGTGGACATTCGAGCAGGTGGACCGCTACTCCACCAAGGGAAAAGGCGGTTTTATAAAGCTCCTGGAGGACCTGATGGCGATCTACGATGTCCTGGGAATCTGCAAGTTCTCCC
>MTNL01000053.1 GCA_002010365.1 Candidatus Acetothermia bacterium JdFR-50
CCCCGCGGTGCTGGCAGCGGGGTTCGCCTCGGCCAAGGGGAGGCGGGAGTTCGTCCGGGTGAAGCTCGAGGAGGAGGGAGGCCGAGCCAGGGCCGTGCCCATCGTCGCCGAGTCGGCGGTGATCTCGAGTCTCGCTTTAGCCCACGGCCTCATCGAGGTCCTCGAGGATGCGGAGGGCCTGGAGGCGGGGACCGAGGTGTGGGTGGAGCTGTGGTGAGGAAGAAGAGGTACTTGAAGCTCCTCCCGCTGGACGAGGCCCGAGATAGGTTCCTCGGGGCTTGCGCCGAGCTCGGGGTGCTTCGGGAACGGGAGGAAGAGGTGAATGTCTGGGAGGCACTGGGCCGGATCGCAGCCCGGGAGGTGCAGGCCCGGATCCCCTCCCCGCCCGCGCCCTGCGCCGCCATGGACGGCTTCGCCGTGCGGAGCGTCGACACGTTTGGGGCTAAGCCCTCCGCCCCCCAGTTCCTCGTGGAAGGGAGGTTCATCCCCGTGGACACCGGGAACCCGGTCCCGCCGCCGTTCGACGCCGTGGTCCCGGTGGAGGAGGCGGGGGAGGTCGCCGGTGGGATCGAGGTGCGGCGGGCCGTAGCCCCAGGTCAGCACGTGAGGGCCGCTGGCGAGGATTTTCCTGAAGGGGCCACCGTGGTGCCCGCGGGAGGGACCTTCACTCCCGAGGCGATCGCCGCCTGCATCGCCACTGGGAACACCCGGGTGTGGGTGAAGCGGAAGCCAAGGCTCCTCTTCATCCCCACGGGATCGGAGCTCCTTACCCCCGGTGCCCCGTTCCAGGCGGGTAAAGTTCATGAGACGAACTCCATCATGTTCCGGGCCCATGTGGAGCGGTGGGGCGGGGAGGTCGAAGTCCACCCCATCGTCCCCGACGAGCCGGGCCTCCTGGAACGCTCCTTGAGGGATGCCCTAGAGGCAGATTACGATCTCATCTGCATCTGCGCCGGCTCGTCCAAGGGCCGGGGGGACCACACTCCGGAGCTCGTGTCCCGCATGGGGGAGCTCCTCTTCCACGGAGTGGCCATGGCCCCGGGGAAACCCACCCTGTTCGGGATCGTGGGGGGAAGGCCCGTCCTTGGACTCCCGGGGTATCCCGTATCCCTCTGGGTATCCATGCGGCAGTTCCTGAAACCCATGTTCGAGAAGTACTACGAGGCGCCCCTGGAGCGGGGGGAGAAGGTGGTGGGGGCACTCGCCCGGCGGGTCCACTCCCACTTGGGGACGCGGGAGTTCGTGCGGGTGCGGTTGGAGGAAACGGGGGAAGGCACCTGCGTGGTCCCCCTCCCCGGGGGCTCTAGCCGGCTCTCGACCCTGCTTTTCGCCGACGGGATCCTGGAAGTCCCCGAGGAGGTGGAGTTCATCCCCCGGGCGGCGCAAGTGGAGGTGGAGCGGGTCCCCCGTAGGTGGTGAGCTCCACAACCTCCACGATCCTCCCTCCCACCAGGCGAACGATCCTGTCGGCTAGCCTTCGGGCCTGGGAGGGGTCGTGGGTGGAGAGGACCACCGTTCTCCCACTTTCCTTAAACCCTCGGATCACCTCCTCTACCACCGCGGCGCTCTCGGGGTCAAGGCTCGCAGTGGGCTCGTCCAGGAAAAGCACCTCGGGCTCGAGGACCAACGCCCGGGCCAGCGCCACTCGCTGCGCCTCCCCCCGGGAGAGGGTGGATGCCCGCCGGGGGGCGAACCCCGAGAGTCCCACCGCGCTCAACGCCGCCTCCACCCGCTCCTCGAGGGGGGACGGGGGTAGGGGAGCGTGTAGACGCCGGAGCCGCCGCACGAGACGTGTTCGCAGGCGCTCGCCCCAAGGAGCCCGCAGAAAAAGCCCGTAGGCCACGTTGCCGAAGACGTCGGCGGAAAAGAGGGCCGGCTCCTGTAGCACGGCGGCGATCCGCCGTCGGGCCTCCCGTACCGGAGTCCGGCGGCCGTCGAGGAAGTACTCCACCGTGCCCCGCTGGGGGCGGATGTAGAAGGTGAGGAGGCGGAAGAGGGTGGTCTTCCCCGCCCCGTTCGGCCCCACCACCGCCAGGATCTCTCCCCGCCGGATCTCGAGGTCGACCCCCCGCAGCGCCGCGTGCCGGCCGTAGCGGAAGTGGAGGTCGCGGGCAAGGATGATCTCCCTCACCGCGCCTCCCCAGGGCGCTCCAGGAATCCCAGGATAAGGTTCACACATAGGACGAGCACCAAAAGCACGATCCCAAACGCCAGGGCCGTCCCAAAGTTCCCCTTCCGGGACTCCACCACGATGGCGGTGGTGAGGGTGCGGGTGTAGGAGGTCCCGTCGGCCCAGGCGATGTTTCCTCCCACGATGAGCACCGATCCCACCTCGGCGATGGCCCGGCCGAACCCTGCCACCGCGGCGGTTAGAAACCCGGACCGGGCCTCCCGCACCACCGTCCAGGCCACCTGGAGGCGGTTCGCCCCCAGGACATGTGCTGCCTCGGCCACCCGCCGGCTCACCCCCTCCAGGGCCGAGATCATCACCCCGAGGACCAGGGGGATGATGAGCACAAGTTGCGAGATCACCATCGCCCGGGGGGTCCAAAGCAACCCCTTGAACGGCCCCGCTTCGCTCAAAAGGAGGAGCACCAAAAGCCCCACCACCACCGAGGGGAGCCCCATGGCGGTGCGGATGAGGAGCTTGAGCGCCCCCTTCCCCGGGAACCTCCCCAAGGCGATGGCCGCCGCCAGGGCCGCTGAGACGGGGAAGCACAAAAGGAGTGCCACCCCCGAGACCTTGAAGGAGACGAGGATCGTGCTCAGGAGGTACCGATCCGGGTGGAAGAGGAGGGAGAAGGCCGCCTGGACGCTACCCAAGATCTCCCCCATCAGCCCCTCCAGTCCCGGGGGACGTACTCGGAGAAGTCCGGGTCCGCCTTCAGGGCCGTGGGGTAGAAGAGG
>MTNL01000129.1 GCA_002010365.1 Candidatus Acetothermia bacterium JdFR-50
ACCGCGGTGAATACGTACTCGGGCCTTGTACACACCGCCCGTCACACCAACCGAGTGGGGGGTACCTGAAGTCGCCCGAAGAGGGCGCCGAAGGTATCCTCCGCGAGGGGGGTGAAGTCGTAACAAGGTAGCCGTAGGGGAACCTGCGGCTGGATCACCTCCTTTCTAGGGAGTACCTTGCGACCCAACCGACCTCTTGCTTGGGTCCAGCGCCCGTCTTCCTCCTGTCCACAGGACATCTGTCCCCATTTCGAGGGGACCTTTTTCTTTTTTAGCTCCTACCCTCTCCTCCTCAGTTCGCTCCAACTTTCCTTCGGGATCCCATCCCCAACCCGTATCCTCGGTCCGCCATGCCGAGCGTACAGGTAAAGAATCCGCTGGAGGCATTGGAGCCCCTCTTTTCCAGAGGCGAACGGGAGCTTTATCGGGACCGCGAGGTGGTCTATTACCCCGGGGTCGCCAGCGACTCCCTCTTCTACATCGAGTCCGGCCACGTAAAGGTCTCATTTTTGGATACCAGCGGCAAACGCCTCGTCTTGGGACTCCGGGGCCCCGGGGATCTGGTGGGTGAGGGCGCGCTTATGGGTGAGGAGCGCCGCCGCCATTTCGTCCAGGCCCTCGGAGATACCCTGCTGGTGCGGTTGGATAGGGATCTGGTGGCCTCGTGGCTGCGGCGAAACCCGGAGGCTTCCTTCGCGCTCCTTCAGTGGCTCCACAAGCAAACGGTGGAGCTTGAGGAGCTCCTGGTGGACGTGGCTTTCCGGGACATCCAGTCACGCCTCTCCCGCAAGCTCCTGCAGCTTTCCGAGGAGTTCGGCGTTCCCACGGACGATGGGGTGCTCATCGGGTGCCGTCTTACCCATAAGGACCTCGCGGAGATGATCGCCTCCGCCCGGGAGAACACCACCCTGGCGTTAAACCGCCTGGAACAAGAGGGGATCCTGGACAAGAGCCGCTATCGGATCGTGGTGAAGAACCGGGAGAGCTTGAAGCGGAAGTGCCGCGTGGGCTAGGAGCCCTCGCCCGGAAGCCCCCTGCGGGCGAGGGCTCTTTCGATGACCTCACAGATTGCTTCCAGAGCTGCCCGAAGCGTTCCCTCATCCGGGCCTTCCACCATCACCCGGATCAGCGGTTGGGTGCCCGAGGGCCGTACCACCACCCGGCCGGATTCCCCGAGGGCGCGTTGCGCCTCCTCAATGGCAACCTGTACCTCCCCTTCCTCCAGCACCTCCCGTTTCCACCTTCCCGCGGGAATATCGCGCCGAAGTTGGGGATAAAGGGGCACCGGGTGCACCAGCTCCTCTAGGCCGATGTCGAGGCGCTTAAGGGCTCTGATGAGGCAAAGGGCGGTGAGGATCCCATCCCCCGTGGGAGCGTAACGGCCGAAGATGATGTGTCCCGAGGGTTCCCCTCCCACCTCGATCCCCATGTCCCTCATCTTCAGGGAGACGTTGCGGTCGCCCACCGGGACCCGGGTAACGGAGAACCCCCGGCCCCGGAGGTACTCCTCCGGGCCCTTATTGGCCAGCACGGTAAACACCACCGCCGGGGTGGCGATTTCCCCCCAGGAGAGGAGGTGGGGGGCCAAAGCCCCCAGGAGGCGATCGCCCTCCACCACCTCACCCCCTGCGGTGACGAAAAGGGCCCGATCGCCGTCCCCGTCGAACGCCACCCCCAGGTCCGCTCCTTCAGCGCGGACGAGCTCCCGCAGGGGAGCTAGGTTCATCACCCCGGTGGCGTTGATCTTCCTGCCGTCGAGTTCTATGCCGACGGAGGTGACCTCAATTCCCAGGGCGGAAAAGAGCTCAGGGGCCACCGTGGCGGTAGCCCCGTGGGCGCAGTCCAAGACCACCCGGACCCCCCGCCCCCAATCTCGGCCCAGGAGTGAAAAGAGGAATTCTTGGTAGAGCCGTCTGGCCTCCTCCCAAGGGCGGATATGGCCCAAGGAGGTGTTTTCGGGACGGGAATCCATAAGGGTTTCGATGGCGTTTTCGGATTCCGGGGCGATCTTGAGGCCGTCGGGCCCGTAGAACTTTATCCCGTTGTCCTCCGGTGGGTTGTGGGAGGCGGATACTACCACCCCAATGTGGAATTTGCGCAGACGCACGAGATGAGAAATGGCTGGGGAGGGGATGATCCCCGCGGAGAGGACGTCACATCCGGTTTCGGCCAATCCAGCGCTGCAGGCGGCCTCCAGGGCGGGCCCGGAGGTACGGGTATCCCTGCCGATCAGGGCCCAGCGGGGCTTCAGGGAGAGGCCGGCTGCCCGCCCGAGTCTGAAGGCGAGCTCGGCGGTAAGATCCCGTCCCGCCGTTCCCCGCACCCCATCGGTTCCGAAGTACCTCATGGGCAAGTAGATGGATTTTACTGCAAAAACGGCCATCAGGGAAATCGGTTGCAATGCGAACTTGAGAGGGCTTATCAAAGGGCCTTTTTCGCGGTATAATGAAGAGCTCGGAGTGACAACAAAGGCAAAAGCCTTTATCAAATAAAAAAGAGGTGGTCCTATGGGCAACGTGAAGGAAAAGGAACTCAACGCCAAAGAATATCTGGAGAACCTCGAGGCCGAAGAGGAGCTCCATTGGGAGTGGGAGGAGGAAGAGGAGCACCACCGCTCCCCGGAGAACCCTATTCGTACATACTTCGACGAGATCTCCCGTGTCCCCCTCCTCACCAAGGAGGAGGAGGTGGAGCTCGCCAAGCGTGTGGAGGCAGGGGATAAGGCCGCCAAGGAGAAGCTGGCCGAGGCCAACCTGAGGTTGGTGGTATCCATCGCCAAAAAGTACCGCGGGTGTGGCCTGCCGTTCCTGGACCTCATCCAGGAAGGGAACCTCGGCCTCATGAAGGCCATCGAGAAGTTCGACTGGCGCAAGGGCTACAAGTTC
>MTNL01000011.1 GCA_002010365.1 Candidatus Acetothermia bacterium JdFR-50
AGATCACTCCCCAAAGTGAATCCAGAAGCCCTAACGTACGGAGGATGTAATAAAGAGCGATGAGCAAGGTGATAGCGGGGAAAGCGTGCAAGATCAGGGTCGAGGCCAGGATCATAGAGCGGCCCGGGAAGTGCATGCGGGAAACGACGTATGCAGCGGAGGTGGACACCACCACCATGATGACTGTTACCCCTGCCGCAAGGAAAAAGGTGTTACCGAAGGTACGCCATATGTTCGGCCACGCGGGGGAAGGGGATTCCCACAGGAAGCTCCAGTTGGCCAAAGTGAGCTCTTGAGGCAGAAGACCGTAGATCAGGTTTCCCGTGAACGCCCCCACGAAAAGCCACAGGTATCCAATTACGATGGGGAGAGAAGTCAAGATCAGGAAAACGTACATAGAAAAGCGAAGGAGCTTTTGCTTTCGTCGTTCCCGTTCCAGAGATCCCGGAGTGAACTTACGGTTCGGCATTACGACACCTCTATGCGCGGTGGGGCCATCATTTCCCTGAACCGGAAGATCTTCCAATAGGCTATGGACGCCACCGTACCGATGAGGACTAATATAGTGGCCAGGGCCGCCGCATAGCCGAATTCGTAAGTGCCCGCGTACGCACTAAAGGCTTTGTTATACGCATAAAGGGACCATACCTCGGAAGCATGGAACGGCCCTCCCTGGGTGATGAGGAGGATGTACTCATAGGAGGTGAGGAGTGAAAGGGTCTGATAGGCGGTGATGAACATGAGAGGCCAGCGGATGAGGGGGAGAACGATGTGACGGACCTCCTGGAACCAGGAGGCCCCGTCCACTCGCGCTGCCCACAGGTAATCCCGGGGGATCGCCTTGATGGCGGAGGCGAAGATGAGCATCCCCATGGAGGCCCCTATGATCCCATTGGTTATGATGATGACTCCCCAGGGGAACTCGGAGATCCACGCGATGGGGCGCAGCCCCATGGCTACCCGGAGCCCGTTTAGGAGGCCGTTCCGTGTCGGAGAAAGGATCCATAGCCATATGGCGGCATAGACCACAGGAGGCGTGAACCGTGGAAGCAACCATAGGGCACGGAAGAACAGCCCCACTCGCTCACTGATGCTGGTGGTAAGGAGGGCGAGGATCAAGCCAAACGTGACGTTGAAAATCGCCAGGGTGCCGAAGGTGTAGACGATGGTATTGATGAGGATTTTTGGCACGAGGAAGTCGTCAGCCATGCGGAAGAAGTTCCCTAGACCGATGAAGTTCCATTGGAAACGGTAATCCATGTTGGTAAATCCCATCACCGCGGTGATAATCACGGGGGCGAGGAAGAAAAGGAGGATAAGGATGAGCCCGGGCAACAAAAACAAAAAGGCTTGCAGGTAACCCCTAGCGCGGCCGATACGCTTGGGATCTCCAGACCTTCTGATACTCACGATACCGGGATTATAAAAAGGCCCCGCCCCGTTGAAAAGGGCGGGGCCTTTTCTTTACGCGGGGTTACTCGCGGATGATCACCTGATCACCGAGCTCGGTCTGCATACGCTTGATGAAGTTCTCCAGGGCCTCAGCAGGGCTGAGGGCTCCGACCTCAACGGCTACGATGCCGTCGCGGAAGAGGGTCTCCCAGTAGAACGGGGCCTTGGGATGGTTGGGGCTGAACCGGGCGAAGGGAGCGCACAGCTCGGACACTTTCCGGGCGAATACATCGGCGTAGTAAGGCGGATAGGAGAGCTGACCCTTGCGGATGGCCAGGTGCCCGGAGCTGATGGCGTGGCGGGTGTTCAGATCAACCGCGGAAGCCATGGTGACGATCAGGAACGCAAGGTCTTTGTGCTGGGAGGCAGCCGTGATCATGTGGACCAGCGGGTGGGACACGGACACCGGTTTCCCTCCTTTCTCCGCGGCGGGGATGGGGGCGAACCCGATGTTCTCCCACAAGTATTCGAAGCTCTTGTTGTACGGCGCATGCTGCCACTCGGCGAAGTTCCAGGACCCACCGGTGAGGTTGATTCCCACCTTACCGCCGGAGAAGTTGGAGTGGATCTCGGGCCAGGAGATCTGAGACATGGCGCCCGGTGTGAGCTTGAGATCCACCAGCTTCTTTATGAACTCGAAGAGAGCGAGGGTCGCGGACTTGTCCACCACGAGCTTGCCGGTTTCCGGATCGTAAAGCTCGCCACCGAAGGCGTAGATGAACTGGAACCAGTCGGTACCTGGAGTGGGACGGTGCCATACGGCCATCTCCGGTTCCACAACTCCGGCCTCGAGGAGCTTCTGCCCCAGGGCGATGATGTCATCAAGCGTGAATTCACCGGCCACGACTTTGGCGGGAATGGACTCGATGAACTCCTTGGAATAACCGGCGGCCTTCAGGAGGTCCTTGCGGTAATAAAACATGCGGGCCTCAGTATCCTGGGGAATGCCCCAGATCTTGCCCTTGTACCGGCATGCCTCCCAAAGGGCCGGGAAGAAATCATTGTAGACATCGGGAAAGTTCGCAATGTAATCATCCAAGGGGACGATATAGCCCGCTTCGGCGTAAGGACCGATATCCTCGTGTCCGGTGATGATGATGTCCGCGATCTTCGCCGGATCGCCGGACTGGAGGGCCAGAAGGTTGGCGCGTTTGTAATCCGACCAGCTCGTTGTAACGAAGGTGGCTTCGAGGGCCACGCGGAACTTGGCCCCAGCGAATTCGAGCATCTGATTCAGGCGCTCCACCGCTGTTTCCAGGTTCAATTTGCGGGTAATGGATGGATCGTCGGGTCCGACGGTCCAAGCCTTAATGGTGATGACTTTCATTTCCTGAGCTGCCACCACACCTACTGCAAGCCCTAAAACGAGAAGGCCCAACAACCATTTACGCATAACACTCCCCCCTTTTCATTAGTTTT
>MTNL01000160.1 GCA_002010365.1 Candidatus Acetothermia bacterium JdFR-50
GCCTGCGTGTACACCTGCCATACCTCGTCCCCGAACCAAAAGTCCTGCCACCGAGTCTCTTCACCCCGGTTCCGGAAATACTCGATGGTGGCGGAAACGTACCCAAGGGCGGCTTCGGCCCAGACGTAGATCACCTTGCCCTCGGCCCCAGCGAATGGTGCCGGGATCCCCCAGGAGATGTCCCGGGTGACCGCTCGGGGGCGCAGCCCCGCTTCGATCATCCGTTCCGTAAAGAGCTTCACGTTCCCGCGGAAATCGCGGCTCTGCACGTACTCCAGGAGCTTTGGAGCGAGCTTTTCAAGGTCCAGATACCAATGCTTGGTCTTTTTGCGCACGATATCGGTGGAGCCGCAAAAGGCACAGCGGGGGTTCAATAGCTGCTCCGGTTCCAGAAGCCTCCCGCAGGCCTCACATTGGTTGCCCAGGGCGTTGGAGTATCCACAATAGGGACAGGTTCCCACGATGAAACGATCCGCCAGGAACCGCTGACATCCGTTGCAATAGGCCCGTTCTTCCTCCCGGGAAAAGATGTAACCGTTGGCATCCATCTGCTTGTAGATCTCGGTAACGAACTCATAGTGAACCGGGGATTCGGTGATGGTGTAGTTGTCGATGGCGATATCGAAGCCATGGAGGATCTCCACGATCCTTTCGTGGACCTCCTGTACGAGCTCCTTTGGTGAGATCCCGCGTTTATGAGCCTCGTACTCGATGCGGGTGCCATGGGCATCGGTCCCGGAAACGTGGAGTGTTTCATATCCCAACATCCGATAGAAACGGGTAAAAACGTCACCGGAGAGGAGGCACCCTATAAGGTTACCTAAATGGGGCACCCCGGAACCATAAGGCCAGGCGCTACAGACGAGAACCCTCTTTATTTCCGGCTTCAAAGCCACCCCTCCATTCGGCGGCGATTATAACGCTCACTTTACGGGACACAAAGGATTTTTGCCACCTTCGTGCGCTCGGAGAAAGCTCGGAGCTCGGGATGAGGAAGGCTTATCTGAATTCTTTCAATGACCAGCGTATCGCCTCAAGGAGGGCATCTATGACGGGTAAGGTGGCATTCGGCCCCATGTGCCCCACACGGAACACTCGGCCTCGCCACTCCCCCAGGCTTCCGGCCAGGAGGTAACCGTGTTCCTCGCGGAGGGTCTGCAGGAGACGATCCACCTGCCCTCCGGGCACCTCCACCGCCGTAACCCCGTGGGAAGCGATCATCTCCGGGATCGCTGGCTGCAATCCCAGTCCCTCGAGGCCCCGGCGCAGGTGTTGGGCCACTTCCCGGTGTCGCCGAAAGCGGGCTTCCAAGCCCTCCGCGAAAATCCTCTCCAATCCCTTCCACAGGGCTTTGACGTTGTTGACGGCGTGGGTCACGGGATGCGGATGCCAACTGCCCCAGCTTTCCTCGTAGCGATGCCATACCTTGAGGTTGAGGTACCAACCGGGGGACTCACGCCGGGAGATGAACTCCCACGCTTCCTCACTCACCGCCACCGGGGCCAGGCCGGGCGGGGCTTCCAACCCTTTCTGGGATGCAGCTACACATATACCGATGCCCCAGCGATCCATTTCCAGGGGCTCGATCCCCAGGGTGGAAATGGCGTCCACCACTAACAGGGCCCCGTGGCGGGAGCATACCCGGCCGAGCTCCTCCACTGGGTTTAACACCCCCGTGGAGGTCTCGCAGTGGACCACCGCCACCACATCGGTGGGGCGGCGCCTTAAGGCTTCCTCCACCCTCTCCGGGTACACCGCCTCCCCCCAGGGGAAGCGAAGGACTTCCACATGGGGGGTGTAGGAGCGGGCGATCTCGGCTATCCGCTCGCCGAAGAAACCGTTCTGTAGAACGAGGATCCGCCCTCCATCGCCCACGGTGCTGCATATTGCCGCATCGAGTCCAGCGCTCCCACTTCCCACAAGCAGGAAGACCCTTCCGCGAGTCTTGAACACCTTTCGTATGGCCTCGATCACCCGCCGGTAAAAGGATGTCCACTCCGCCCCGTAATGGGCCTCCAGGGGTTCGCTCATGGGTCTCAGCACCTCGGGGGCCACTTCGATCGGCCCGGGGATCATCAGCTTAAGCCGCTTCATACCCTTCCTTCCTCTGGAGCGAAGTAATCCTCGTGGCGGTAAACCAAAGGGGCTCCTTCTTGTTGGATCCCTTCCTCCACCACTTCCCCCACGAATAAGGTGTGGTCTCCGAACGCCTTTTCGAAGACAATCTTGCAATCAAGGTAGGCCAGGGCCTCCTTCAGTATGGGGGAGCCGGTGGGGCCCAGTCGGTATTCCACCCGGGAGAACTTGTCCACCTGACGCCCCGAGCGGCGGCCGAACCACCGGCCCAGTTCCTGTTGTCCTTCCCCCAGGATGTTCACCGCGAACGCCCCGCTCTCGTGGACGAACCGATGGGTAAGGTTCTCGTGCCATATGGCCACGGCCACCAGTACCGGTTCGGCGGATATCCGGGTGACCCACGCAGCGGCCATGCCGTTCAAGCGCCCGTCCCAGTTGGCGGTGATCACGTAGACGCCGTTTGTTATAAGCCATCGGGCCTTCACGGCAGTTCCTCCTTGACGAAGGAGAGACCCAGCATATCCAGGGTTTCCGGCAGGGGGACGCCGCTTTGCTCATCCCAGCCGTGCAGGCGGTAATACTCCCTGAGCATGGTGCGGAGCTTCTCCGGGGAGACAATGGGGTCGGAAGAGGTGAGGTCGTTTTGCCTTTCGTGCATGATCCTCCAAGGAAGACGGTCCTCCTCCCGGGGATCGAGGCCTTCCCGGAGGTTGAAGCATCTCTCCAGGGTGACGATACGGCGGCCGGCCCGCATGATCTCTTCAGGCCCCATAGGGATGCCGGTGGCGG
>MTNL01000110.1 GCA_002010365.1 Candidatus Acetothermia bacterium JdFR-50
CCATGGCTGCGGGAAGGGAGTTATATCCCGGATGAGCTATCAGGACGAAAGGACCGGATATATCTGTGGCGAGTTGTAGCAATTCATGTTCCACGCCTCCGGTCAGGAAAAGGACGAATTTGATCGGCTCTTTTTGTATTTCCTTGAGCGGGGCTGAGAAGAAATAACGCCTAAGAATTTCCCATCGAAAAAAAACGGTTTGTACCGAGGCATTTCGGTCCTTCTTCGGAAGCGATCCCACCGTGAACAGCGGAAAGGCGGTCACAGCTGCCACTTTTTGAGAGGATTGTCCCATCTGAAACGGAGCGCGGGGACACGGCGCAGGTCCACTCGGTGTGCCAGCTCGGTACGCAGGAAGCCCGCGTCCCTGGCGAACGCTGCAAGCACTTCCTCCCGTTTTTCCTCATCGCCAGCGTATACATAGACCGTGGCCCGCTGACCGTTGGGGGAAAGTTCCACTCCCACGATGTCAGGAAGCGCTTCCTTGAGCACGGGGTCCCGAACTTCGGTGGCAATGATGTCGGAGAGTTCCCGCTGTATCTCGGCTTCGATCCGCGCCTTCACCCGGGGATTCATCAAAAGACCTCCAATTTGTGATCCTCGAGATAAAAGTCCCGCGAACCCTGGAGTTGCCCCACAATCTCCTCCATCATCCCCTCGGCGTAGGCTCCATCACTGGAGACATTGACGAAGGCGAGGACGACGAGGTCCCTTTCATCGGAGGGAAGCTCAGCTACCGAAACGTTGAACTGTCGCCGCAATCGCACGATAAGCCCTTCTACCACGGAACGCCGTTCCTTGATGGTTCCCACACGGTAAAGCCGCAATCGCACTTCCAATAGTCTTATGTGCATAGGGATCACATTAGAGGTTCCAAGATTCTATTAAGCGGGCTGGATCACCTTGACTTCGTACACTTCCAATATATCGCCCGGTTTGATCTTGTCGAAATCTTTGATACGGATACCACACTCCTGACCCTCTTTCATCTCCTGTACATCTTGGGCGAAGTGTTTGAGGGAAGCGATCTCTCCAGTGAAGACCGCCTGGCCGTCCCGGATCACCTTTACCTTTCCGTTGCGGATGACCTTTCCCTCCCGCACCCGACAACCAGCCACCACTCCCACCCCGGAGATCTTGAAGGTACGCAAGACCTCGGCCTCTCCAACCTTGGTTTCCACGTATTGGGGACCGAGCAGACGTTTCCCGGCTCGCTCGATGTCCTGTATGAGGTCATAGATGATCTCGTAGGTACGTACCGGTACGCCGTACTGCTCGATGGCCTTCTTGGCCTTGGGATCAACCCGGACGCCGAATCCCACCACAAAGGGCTCTCCCTCCTCCACCGAAGCGGCTAGGAGGATATCAGATTCGGTGATGGGGCCCACGCCGGCATGGAGAAGTTCGACATCCACGTTCTCGATCTCGATCGTCCCGAGCTCCAGCTTGGCCGCCTCCAGGGCGCCCACGGTAGCAGCCTTCAAAACGAGCTTTAGCTTCTTTCTCTCTTTTTGGGCGAAAAGCTCCTCGAAGGTGCGGGGGAAACGGGGTTCAGAGGGCTTCTTATGAGCTTCCAGGCGGGCGGAGACGATCTTTTCCGCCTCTCGGGGGTTCTTCGCTCGCTCCACCCGCTCGCCTGGTTGGGGAACATCGGAAAGGCCCAGGATCTGTGCCGGCATACCGGGGGTCACTTCCTTTATCTGTTTCCCCTGGTGGTCCACCAACGCCCGGATGCGTCCCCAGGTTGTTCCCACCACGATCACATCCCGTACCTTTAAGGTGCCGTTTTTGACTATAGCGGTGGCCACTGGACCACGCGTGGGATCGAGGTGCGACTCGATGACCCACGCCTCCAGATCCCCCTTCGGATCACCTCTTATGTCATGCAAGTCAGCCACAAGGAGGATCATCTCCAGGAGCTCATCCACGCCCTCGCCCTTCAGGGCGGAGATGGGTACCATGATGGTGTCCCCGCCCCATTCCTCCGGGACAAAGCCCATGTCAGCGAGTTGCTGGCGGACCTTATCGGGATTGGCGTTGGGCTTATCGATTTTATTAATGGCCACGATCATGGGGACACCAGCAGCCTTGATATGATCGATGGCTTCCACGGTCTGTGCCATAACCCCGTCATCGGCGGCCACCACCAGGATGGCGATGTCGGTTACCTGGGCCCCCCGGGCCCGCATGGCGGTGAAGGCCCGGTGGCCTGGGGTATCGATGAAGGTGATAACACGTCCGTTGTATTCCACCTGGTAAGCCCCGATGGACTGGGTAATGCCTCCGGCTTCCTTCTCCGCCACTTTGGTCTTCCTGATGGTGTCAAGGAGGGTGGTCTTGCCGTGGTCGATATGGCCGAGGACCGCGACCACCGGCGGACGGGGAACCCCGGGCTTTGGTTTCTCCTCTTCAGGCTTTTCGGCCTGGACTTCCTCTACAGCCACCGCTTCCTCCGTCTTAGCAGTGGGGGTCTCGGGAACCGCTTCCTTCTCTTTTTTGCCCGTGTGCTCAAGGAGGAGTTCTTTGATGACCTCGGCTTCTTCCTCGCTCACCGTGCTCACGGCTCGGAGGCCCTCCATGCCGAGATCCTCCAACACCTTGAGGAGCTCCCGGGAAGTTATCCCCAACTCCCGCGCTATCTCATAAACCCTTTTCCTCGCCAACGACCGCTCCCCCTCTTCCAACCGCTGGAGTTTTCCCGATCAGGGCGTGAGGCGCCACCGCCCTTTACGCCGTCGGCGGGCGATCACCGCCCGGCCGCCGGGCGTACTCATCCGGGCGAGGAAGCCATGGGTACGCTTGCGCCGCCGCCGATGCGGTTGATATGTGCGCTTCGGCATTTCTACCTCCTCGACAGGAAT
>MTNL01000111.1 GCA_002010365.1 Candidatus Acetothermia bacterium JdFR-50
CCCGCCGGGCCATGAGCCTTACGTTCCCGAAGATGTTCTCCTGGCCGTACTCGGCGGTATAGAGGGAGAGGGCGGCCCGGCCAGGAGGGAGGAGGAGGGCCAAGGAAAGGATCACGATCCCCGCTCCCCCGATCCACTGGTAGAGGGAACGAAACAGGAGGAGGGAGCGGGGGAGTTCTTCGGCGACGAACACGGAAAGTCCGGTAGTGGTGATCCCCGAGAGGGCCTCGAACCACCCATCCAGGAACGTTCCCACCGCGAGAAAAGGAATTGCCCCGAGCAATGAGAGCAGGAGATAGCCCCCGGCGGTAAAGGCCAGAGCTTCGGAAGGTCCGAGTTGGGGGACCTTTCCCCATCGTATCGACACCGCCCCCAAACCGATTCCTCCCAACCCGAGCCCCACGAAGTACCAAAGCTCCCCGTTCTCGCCCATCACTAGTGCCGCCACCGCGGCGATGAGGGCGACGCTGCCGAAAATCATCAGCACATAGCCCCAAAGCCCGCGCCGAATTTCCATCTCGAAGGGTATGGTAGCCGGTGAGACCGAATGGAAAAAGCTTTGCCTGGGATTGTTTCCATCGGTACCATTCCCAAGCTATGTATATCATCGTGGTCGGGGCGGGGGGGATCGGGACGGCGTTGGTGGAGATCGCCGTCCGCGACCGTCATAACGTGGTAGTGGTGGAAAAAAACCCCCAAAAGGCGGATCTTTTGAGCCGGCGCCATGATGTTCTGGTGATCAACGCCGACGCCACTTCCGTTGACGTATTGCGGGAGGCCGGGGCGGAGCGGGCCGACGCCATCGTGACCACCACCGGTGACGACGCCACCAACCTCATGATCGTAGCCCTGGCCCAGAAACTGGAGATCCCGTCCATCGTCTCGGTGGTGAATAACCGGGAGCATACCGAGCTTTTCCGCAAGCTTGGGGCTAACGTGATGGAGAATCCCGACGTGATCGTGGCCGAATACCTCTACAATGCCGTGCAGCGCCCCAAGATCAAGGACTTGGTGACCCTTTCGGGGGGGGCCCAGGTCTTCCGGGCGGTGGTGACGGAACGCTCCCCCCTGGTGGGAAAATCTCTCCGGGAGTCCGGTGAGGCTGGGCTCATTCCCGACGGAATCCTCATCGCCGCCATCGAGCGGGAAGGCCAGACCATCATCCCTGCCGGGGCTACCGTGATCCAAGCCGGGGACCTCATCACCGTCTTTTCCAAAGGCCACGCCTCCGACGCCTTGGTCGAGAAGCTCACCGGATGAGGACGCCGCGCCATGGGGTTTGAGGACCTGCGGATCGTCCTCCGGGACCTGGGATGGTTGGCCCCGGTGGTGGGGATCATGGCGGTGGTCTCCCTCCCCGTAGCCGTGGCCTTCGGAGAGTGGTACGCCCTGGGGGCATTCGGGCTCACGGCAGGCATCTCCTTTGGGGTGGGCATCGCCCTTTATCTTCCCTTCCGTCGAGCAGGGGAGGCACGCCTCAAACACGGGCTGCTGGTAGCGGCGATGGGATGGTTGGTGGTCTCCACGCTGGGGGCCCTGCCCTTTTACTTCATCTCCCATAGTCTTGCCCCCGGGGAAGTTTATCCGTTCGTGGATTTCGCCGCGGCCTTCTTCGAATCTGTCTCCGGCTACACCGGCACCGGGCTCACTATGGCCACCCACCCGGACCTCCTCCCCAGGGTCCTCCAATGGTGGCGATCGTTTATCGAGTGGGTGGGGGGGATGGGGGTGATCGTCTTGATGCTCACCCTCATCGTGGGCCCGGGCACCTCCGCGGTGAGCCTCTACTTCGCCGAGGCACGTTCAGAGCGGATCCATCCCTCCGTAGTCTCCACCGTACGCACCATGTGGTGGATCTTCGCCCTGTATACCGCGGCCGCAGCAGTGGCTTTATGGGGAGCGGGGATGCCTCCCTGGGAGGCCCTGAACCACGCTATGACCGGGATCTCCACCGGGGGGTTCACGGTGTGGCCCGATTCCATCGCCCATTACGATTCGATAGCCATCGAAGCGGTGACCATTGTAATCATGCTGGCCGGGGCTATAAGCTTCGCTGTCCACTACCGGGCCATGCAGCGTGGGCCCGGGGTGTTCCTCCTGGATCTTCAGAGCCGCTGGTTGCTCTTGCTTGCGGTCCTAGGGGTCCTCCTTGTAGCAGGGGAAAACCTCCTCAAAGGCTTCGGGGTGGAGCCGGCGTTTCGGCAGGGGGCGTTCCAGGTGGTCTCGGCCCTTTCCTGTACCGGATTCCAAACGGCCCCCATCCGGGAGTGGTCCGACACGGGGAAGCTTCTCCTCTCCGTGGCCATGGTGATCGGAGGGGCGGCAGGCTCCACTGCAGGGGGCATCAAGGTGATGCGGTTCGTGCTGCTGGTACGGGGGGTGAGCTGGCGACTGAAGAAGATCGTCTCCCCCGGGGGGGCATTGGTGCCCATGCGGTTGGGACGGGAGCTCATCCCGGATCCGGAGGCGGCGAAGAGGTTGGAAGAGGCATCGGTGCTAGCGTTTTTGTGGTTGGGGTTCCTGTTCTTCGGGGTCCTCGTCCTTTCCCATCTGGTGTCGGGGGAGTATGGCCTGGCGGATGTGGTGTTCGAGGTGGCCTCGGCCCAAGGAAATGTGGGCCTTTCGGTGGGTATCACCCATCCCACGATGCCCACGGGGGCCAAGCTCCTCCTTTGCTTCAATATGTGGATTGGGCGCTTGGAGATAATTCCCATCATGATGTTCTTCCGTGCCCTGATTTGGCGGCGGTGAGGGATGTGGAGCCCGGGACGGATGTGGGGGTTGACGACAATTTGTCTAACAATTATGATGTTTTGAAGATCAGAGGAATGGACTTCCAAGGGGCATTAGCGGTTCGCAGT
>MTNL01000036.1 GCA_002010365.1 Candidatus Acetothermia bacterium JdFR-50
CCCGGGGAGAGGGGAGTTCCCGCGCGGAAACGAGCTCCGCGATTCGTTTTACGTTTCGGTCCAAGTACGAAATAAGCCTTCGGGCCCGCTCTTCTACTCCGAAGACCCTTCCGAGGAAGGCTGTGGTCTCTTTAATTCCGGGGACATCCTCGGCAAAGAGAAGCATCACTGGGATCCCGAACGCTTCCAGCTCCGCGGCCGTCTCGCGGCCGATGGAGGAGCTTGCAAGCACGAGATCCGGCTCCCTGGCCAGGATCTCTTCCAAGGAGGGTTTTCCACGCCTGTATTTGCCGGAAAGATCCGGGTCCACGGCGGACAGAGCCTCCCAGGAAGGGGAACCGGGTTTTAAGCCCACGAAGGTTCCGAGGACCAGTCTATCCTGGACCCCCAGGGCGTAGAGATACATGGTGGCGACTCCGTAAAGGCTCACCACCCGCTCCACGGGGAGGGGAACCCTCACCTCCCTCCCAGCTTGATCTAAGAAACTCACCGTACCTTGGGGTAGGACCATTAGTCCCAACGAGACCACTGCCAGGAAAAGAAACGCACGCTTCACCCTTTCACCTCCTGGGAGAATCTTTCCTTCAGACGTTCGAGCCAAGCCAAAGCCGCCTCGATCTGACCCAAACGGAACTCCCGCACACATTCGGCGATGGTGAAATCTGCGAGCAGGAAATCCTCGTCCAAAAACCGAGCTTTGAGTTCCTCCAACGACCGCATCTCGTTGGCGATAAGCCCAGGGATTTCAGCGGGGGCGAGCTCTTGCAGGAAGTAGAGCTTCGCCAGGAACTCCACCCGCAGATCTCGCAGGGTGGGCACCGGTCGGCGCAGCCACTCCCACAACCTGTCCCATCCCGCTTCGGTGAGCCGGTAAACTCGACGGGCCCGTCCTCCGGTGCTCTGGGGCTTTCCATGGATCAGCCCCTGGTTTTCCAGTCGGGCCAAGGCCAGATAAAGGCGGCTAGTAGCGATATGCCAGATAGGCCGGAATTTTGCCTCGATTTCCTTTTTGAGCTCGTAGCCGTGTCTGGAGCCTTGAGCCAGGAACCCGAGGACCGCGTACTCTACAGGAAAAGGCGCTTCAGCCATCTCGTAGGAAGAATATTCCAAGTTGGAATTTTGGACAAGTCCCGGATCGTTTCACGACGAAACCACCCATGCCCCTTTAGGGTTCCATGTAAAACCTTCTGAATGGATGCCTAAAGCTTTCTTCAGGTGAGAGCAGCGATGGCTTCGGGAAGATCCCGGATATCGGAGATGGTGCGATCTGGGCAGTGCAATGGGGTCGCGGGAATCTGTTCTCGATAGGGCCCGACCAGCACACGAATGGTCTTCATCCCCAAAAGCTTTGCCGGGAGAACGTCGTTGTCCAACCGATCCCCCACCATCACCGCTTCGGCGGGCGAGACCCCGATCCCGTCGAGGATCATGCGGAAAAAGAGCAACGCAGGCTTCCCGATTCCCATCTCATCTGATACGAGCTCCCACGCGAAGCCCCTCGTTATCCCCGATCGGCGCAGGAACTCCCCGGTATTGCCCCCCTGGTTGCCCGCCAGCGCTAAAAGATAGCCGCTTTCGCGAAGACTGGATATCGTCTCGACGATCCCCTCCCTAATCCGGAACTTGCGACGCAGGTTCCAGTCGTGTTGAAACTTCCGGAAAGTCTCTTTGGCCGTCCAAAAAGCCTGGACGTCCGGCCGCAGATAATGCCATAGCACCGCTAGCCAGGCATTGGGGTCCAACCGGCGTATGTAGTCCCTCACCGTCCATCGGACTTCCTTCACCGATACCGTTTTCCCGACCCCGCGGAGATATCGGGACAAAAACCGTTCCCAAGCCTCATATTCGGGATCTTCATTCAATATGGGACCTCCCACATCCAGGAGCACCGCTTTGAGCATCGTCACCTCCGTAGTTCGATCTGGGCCCATTCCCTTTTTGCACTCAAACCCGACCTGATGCAACGATATTCTGAGAAGAAACTGGGCATGGGAGGAAAAGGCTGTTAAAATTTCTCATTGGTGATGAAATTTGTTCCCACTTAGGGATACGCAGCCGCGCTGGAAGACGCCTTACGTGGTGATCGCTCTCATTGCCATCAACCTGATCGCCTTCTTCATCGAGCTCGGCCACTCCCCCGAAGAAGTGCGCTTCGTCAACCTCCTTCCTTGGTATGAGGAATTCGGAAAGCTCCCACCTTGGACCAAACAAAGCCTGTTCTATCGGTTATTCGGAGCCCGAGCCGATCGCTTTCCCATCTCGGAGCGGGATTATTTCATCATCCAGTGGGGTCTTGTGCCGGCGGAGTTCTGGTCGGGGAAGGATCTCCCCCCCACTATTCCCATCCCCATCTTCCTCGTTGTTCTCACCTCCATGTTCCTCCACGGTGGTTGGTTTCATTTGATCGGAAACATGTGGTACCTCTGGCTCTTCGGCGACAACGTGGAATGGGCCATGGGAAGTTTCCGGTTCGTTCTTTTTTATGTCCTCTGTGGCCTGGGGGCGGCGTTCACCCAGATGGCGGTGGCGCCGGGTTCCATGGTGCCCATGGTGGGGGCCTCGGGGGCAATTTCCGGAGTTATGGGCGCGTACCTCGTCCTCTTCCCATGGTCTCGGATCCTCACATTGGTCCCGTTTTTCTTCTTTTACTACTTCATGGAACTCCCGGCGATCTTCTTCCTGGGCTTCTGGTTCTTCCTCCAGCTCTTCTCTGCCTTGGGAAGCATTTCCATGATAGATCTGGGCGGAGTGGCTTGGTTCGCCCACCTCGGAGGGTTCATCACCGGTGTCCTGCTCGTTTTTCCCTTTAAGAAACGGTGGGTCACTCCAGGGCTCGTGCGGTGGTGGCGTGCCC
>MTNL01000154.1 GCA_002010365.1 Candidatus Acetothermia bacterium JdFR-50
GGGGCGATCATTATCCTCGGCCATATATCGCTCAAGATCTATGACCTCATCGTGGCCATGACCGGCCCGGGGATCGGGTTCTCCACCGATGTGCCGGCCTATTTCATGTGGGAGACCACCTTCCACGCCAACCGGTTCGCCCAGGGGGCGGCCATCGCGGTGATCCTCCTGCTCATGGTCTCTCTCCTCATCGTCCCCTACCTCATCTTCAGCGTGCGCCGGGAGGCGGAGGTATGACGTTAGGGAGAGGGCTTCCGTGGCAGCGCGTCCTCCTCTACCTCGTGCTCGTGGGGTTCGCCGCGTTTTATCTCATGCCGGTGTACGTGCTGGTGGTGACGAGCCTGAAGAGCTTCGCCGAGGTCAACCTCTACCGCATGTGGGATCTCCCCCACAGCTTCTCGCTGGAAAGCTTCAGAAAGGCCCTGATCGGGGGCTTCGGGTTCACCGGCCTCGCCCACAACTTCGTGAACAGCTTCTACGTGGCCATCCCGGCAACCCTGGCCTCGGCCTTCTTGGGTTCCCTCAACGGCTACGTCCTCTCCAAGTGGCGCTTCAAGGGCTCGAACACCCTGTTTACGTTGCTTCTCTTCGGGATGTTCATCCCCTATCAATCGATCCTCATCCCCCTGGTGCAGACCCTGATGAAGCTCGGCCTCTACGGGAGCATCCCCGGCCTCATCCTCGCCCATACGGTGTACGGGATCCCGATCACCACGTTGATCTTCCGCAACTACTATGCCACGGTGCCCAAGGAGCTCGTGGAGGCGGCCCGGATCGACGGTGCCGGGGTGCTAGGGGTCTACACCAGGATCATGCTCCCCGTCTCCATGCCGGGGTTCGTGGTGGTGATGATCTGGCAGTTCACCTCCATCTGGAATGATTTCCTGTTCGCGGTGACCATCGCCCAGAACCCGGCGGTCCAGCCGGTGACGGTGGCCCTGAACAACCTCGCCGGCTCCTACATCGTCGAGTGGAACGTGCAGATGGCTGGATCCCTAATGGCGGCCCTGCCCACGCTCCTTGTCTACATCTTCCTCGGCCGTTACTTCATGCGGGGGCTTCTTGCCGGGTCCCTCAAGGGGTGAGGTATGGGGATCAGGGAGTACTTCGCGGGACTCTCGGAGCTCATCGGGAGGTTGCCCTACGGGAAGATCGAGGCGCTCGTGGGCATCCTGCGGGAAGTCCGTGAGCGGGGGGGCTGTGTGTTCGTGTTCGGGAACGGGGGCTCCGCTACCACGGCCTCACATTTTGCCTGTGACTTGGGGAAGGGCACCGTGGCCGAAAAGAGGCCCCGGTTCCGGGTGGTGACCCTCCACGACATCGCCACCTTCTCCGCCTACGCCAACGACTGCGGCTACGAGGCGGTCTTCGTCGAGCCCCTGAAGAGCCTGGCCCGTCCCGGGGACGTGGCCGTGGGGATCTCCGCTTCCGGGAATTCCCCTAACGTGCTCCGTGCCTTGGAGGCCGCCCGGGAGATGGGCTTGCGCACCGTGGGGATCACCGGCTACCAAGGAGGAAAACTCCGGGAACTTGTCGAGCTCTGCATCGTCGTTCCCTCGGACGACATGCAGTGGATCGAGGACATGCACCTCGCCATCCTCCACGCCGTCTTCCGCGCCCTCCTGGAGGACGAGGCGTAGCGCGGTGAGTGCCCGGGAAAGGCTGATCCTGGCGCTGGATTTCGGGGGGACGAAGCTCGCGGCCGCCGCCGTCGAGCCGGGGAGCCGATCCTTCCGCGCCCGGGCGTCCGTCCCCTCCCCCCCGGAGAAGTCCGCGGAGGCCGATCGGGACATCGTCCTCCGCCTGGCGGAGGAGGTATTGGGCAGTGAGTGTCCGGCCGCCGTGGGGGTGAGCTTCGGAGGGCCGGTGAAGGCGGAGGAGGGGGTGGTGCTCCTCTCCCATCACGTGCCCGACTGGGAGGATTTCCCTCTCGCCGAGTGGTTGCGGGAACATTTCGGGGCCCCGGTGGCGGTGGAGAACGATGCCAACGCCGCGGCGTTGGGGGAGTGGCGCTTCGGGGCCGGCCGGGGGACGCGACATTTCCTCTACGTCACCGTGAGCACCGGGGTGGGCGGGGGGATCGTGATCGAGGGAAAGCTCTACCACGGCGCCGACGGCCTCGCCGGTGAGATCGGGCACATGGTGGTGGACCCGGACGGGCCGCGCTGCACCTGCGGTAGGCGGGGATGTGTGGAGGCCCTGGCCTCCGGTCCTGCCATCGCGGCCCGCGCCCGGGAACTCCTCTCTTCCCACCACCGCCCCGGGGAGGGGAAGGTGATTATGGAGCTGGTGGGAGGGGATCCGGGGAGGATCACGGCCCGGGAGGTGGCGGCAGCGGCCCATAGGGGCGACCCCCTGGCCGCTGAGATCCTCCGGGAAGCCGGGGAGGCCTTGGGGTTCGGGCTCGCCCAGGCCATCGCCCTCATAAACCCCGAGCGCATCGCCCTGGGGGGTGGGGTGGCCAAGGCCGGGGCTCCGTTCCTCGGCCCCGTGCGGAATGCCGCGCGGAGACACGCGTTTCCGGGTGCGCGGGTGGAGATCGTCGTGGCCGAGCTTGGGGATGATGCACCCCTCTGGGGCGCGGCCGTCCTGGCTGAGGCTTGCCTCTGAAGGGACGATGTACCTGCCGGGGACGCGCATCGAGGTGCTCAACCCTGGGATCGTGCGGGGCCGGATTCGTCATGCCCTGTTCGACTTCGACGGCACAATCTCCCTCATCCGGGCCGGTTGGCCGGGGGTTATGGCCCCCCTTATGGTGGAGGCCCTGCGTGATACCCCAAAGGGGCAGGAACTCGGCGAGGCTGAGCTCGAGAGACTGGTTCGGGATTACATCGCCGAAAGCACA
>MTNL01000199.1 GCA_002010365.1 Candidatus Acetothermia bacterium JdFR-50
CTCATCAGGGCCTCCCTGGTCGGGAAGGCTTTCCTCCTCAGGCTTTTCCGCCGCTTTTTCGGGCCTTTTGGTGGCAATTCCATGCACGGTGATGTCCACCGCGGCCACCGGGATTCCGATCCGGCGCTCCACCTCCCGGGTCACCAGCTCGCGGATGCGCTCCGTCATCCCGGGGAGGTCCTCTTCCGGATGGAGGTGCAGGCCGATGTGCACCTTCAGGGAATCGCTCTCATCGGTGAGCTCCACCTTGGGACGTTTGATCCCCAGCTCCCGTTGCAGGAGGCCCGAGATGAGGTCCACGATCGCCCGGGGGAAGATGCGGAGTTCACCTTGTTCGGAAACCCGTTTTATGGGACGCTGACCGAATAGGAACCCGAAGACCTCCCTCCAAAACCAAGCGCCCACCGCCAGGAGAAAGACCCCAAAGACCCCGAACAGGATCCGCCATATCCCCGTCACCGAAAGGCCCGGGGGCATGATTCCAGTGGCTCCACACCAAAGGAGGAAAAGGCCCACGAGATAGAGGACGCCGGCGAACGCAGTGGCCAAGTGTGTCACCTCAGACCTCCTCCGTGGTCTTCTCTTCCTCCTCGGGGAAGATGAGGCGTGTGACCTCCACGTTCACCGAGCTCACCCGCAGCCCGGTCATCCGTTCCACCTCGGTTTTCACCTTTTCCTGGAGCTTCTGGGCCACGTCCTTGACGGGATAGCCGTATTTGACGGCCACCTTGATGTTGACCTTAACCTCTCCCTCTCCCACTTCCGTTTCCACGAAACGCTTGACCCCCTCCCCCTTGGGGAACTCCCCGCCCTTGGGCGGCGCCAGCCCCTCCACCTCGGCGGCGGCCAGGCCGGCGATGGAGGTGATCACCTCCTTGGATATGCTGATCTTCCCTTCCTCCACTTCTCCCCTCGGAATCATTTCCTCACGGTTCTCCTGCATTTTCGCCTCCTTGCTCTTCCTCCAATACGAAAGTCTCCGCGGGCGGAAGGACTTTGCGCACGTACACGTCCACCCGACGTACCTGTACCCCTCCCAAACGCACCAGATCGTCCCGTACGGCCTGCTGTACCCCTTGGGCCACCTCGTGGACGGGATAGCCGTAGTCCACAGCGATCCCGATCTCCACGTCCACCGCTCCCTCGGACATCACCNCCCGCGGGCCTTCCTCCGCTCCGAAGAAGCCCATGATCCCCGCCGTGGATTTCAGGGGACGGGCCCCCTCCACCTTTTCTAGGGCCTTAGCGGCGACGTGGGCGATGACCTCGTGGTGGATGGTGACCTTCCCGTACGGGGTTCCCACTTCCAAAGGTTGCTCGGCCATAAAAGCCTCCTTTAACTCACCCGCTCCACATAGGCTCCGGTGCGGGTGTCCACCTTGATTTTATCGCCCGCCTTCACGAAAAGGGGGACCTTCACCACCAGGCCCGTCTCCAGGGTGGCGGGCTTCTCTCCTCCGGTGGCGGTATCCCCCTTGACACCCGGGGGAGTGTCCACGACCGTGAGGATCACGAAGGTGGGGGGCTTTATCTTCACGATCTTCCCCTGATAAAAGAGCCCGTGCACATCCATTCCCTCCAGGAGATATCCCTTGATGTCCTCCACCATTGCGGCGGGAAGCTCGTACTGCTCATAGTTTTCCTTGTCCATGAAGACGTAGGTGTCTCCGGATTGGTAGAGGTACTGGAGGGGACGGGTCTCCAGGAACGCGTGCTCGATGGTATCAGATTCCCGCAAGGTCTCGGTGAACACCCGGCCCGTTTTGAGCTCCTTGAGCTTGGCCCGCACGAAGGCCGAGCCCCGGGCGCGTTTCACGTGCTCGAATTCCAGCACCTCGTACAGCTCCCCTTTGTAGAGGATCGTCATGCCCCGCGTGATATCCCCCAACGATAGAGCCATCTCCACCTCCCTCAGGCCCCGACGTAAACGTAAACCACCCGCTTTTTGGGGCCCTCGAATTCGTAGAAGTATATCCGCTGATCGTCCCCCAGGATCATCTTCCCGTCCTTCACGATCCCCACCTCCGTGGGGGCCACGAAAGCTGCCTTGGAGAGGGACTCCCCTTCCTTCCCCGGCCGCAAGGTCTTGAGGGTCTCTTCCAAGAGGATGGAATCGGGATTTTCCGCGTAACGGTGGATGCTCACCGCGGCCGTGGCGTGGGGGACGTAGATGAAGACGAAACCCTCCTTTATCCCCGATTCCCGGATGGCCGCTTGTACCTCCTCCGTGATATCCACCGCTTGCTCCCTTCTTTCCGACTGGAGGGGGATCTCCTTCAGCATGCCCATCGTGGACCTCCTTTTCCGAAAAGTTTTTAGCGGTCAGAGAAGACATTGACAACCATCCCAACTTTAGCCGCAAACGTTGTGGCGTCCCAAGTCCGGATGGCTTAAAAAATAGGGTCCATGGACAGAGAGCTCGCCCTCTACCGCAAGTGGCGGCCGCAACGGTTCTCCGAGGTTGTGGGGCAGGCCCTGGTGGTGAAGACCCTGCGGCGGGCCGTGGCCCAAGGCCGACTTTCCCACGCTTACCTCTTCGCGGGCCAGCGGGGCGTGGGCAAGACCACCGTGGCCCGGATCCTCGCCCGGGCCGCCAATTGCCTTTCCCCACAGGACGGCGAGCCCTGCAACGAGTGCGAGAACTGCCGGCGGATCCTCGCGGGGAAGTCCCTGGACATGGTGGAGATCGACGGGGCTTCCAACCGGGGGATCGACCAGATCCGCAGGCTCCGGGAGGAGGTGAACTTCGTCCCCGCCGGCGCAAAGTACAAAGTTTACATCATCGACGAGGTCCACATGCTCACCCACGAGGCC
>MTNL01000063.1 GCA_002010365.1 Candidatus Acetothermia bacterium JdFR-50
GGCGGTTCCTCAACCGGTTCTGGGATCTCTTCTCCGAATGGATCCCCAAGGTCGCGGACGCGCCCCGGGGGTTTGACCCCGCGGCCCTCTCGGACCGGGACAAGGACATCTGGGCCAAGTTCAACGAGACGGTCCGCCGGGTGACGCGGGAGTTCGAGTCCAAGCGGTTCGGGTTCAACGTGGCCATCGCCGCCATCATGGAGCTCACCAACGCCCTGGAGGACTACGTGAAGGGCGAGCCTGATCCCGCCCTCCTCAGGCGGGTCCTGCGGGACACGATCCTTCTCATCTCCCCCTTCACCCCCTTCATGGCCGAGGAGCTCTGGCACCGCTTGGGCGAGGGAGGGGCGGTGTTGGAGCAGGAATGGCCCTCCTACGACGAGGGGGCCCTGAAGCTTTTGGCGGTGGAGATCCCGGTGCAGATAAACGGGAAGATCCGCGCCCGCTTGAGCCTTCCCCACGACGTGGCGGGGGACCCCGAGGCCCTCAAGGAGGCGGTCCTCGCGGCGGAGGAGGTCAAACGGCACCTGGAGGGGAAGGAGCTAGTGAAGGCCATCGCCATCCCCGGAAAGCTCGTCTCCCTCGTCGTCAAGTGATGTTGTAGTGTGTGATGGGTTATGGGCGATTTGACCGGGAAAAATCCCAACAAACGCGTCACGCGCCGCGCGCCATGAAAAGGGCGGTGTTTTTGGATCGGGACGGGGTGGTCATCCAGCAGTGGGAGGGGAAATATCTCGATGACCCGGAAGGGGTGGAGCTCTTGCCGGGGGCGGCGGAGGCTATCCGGAGGCTGCGGGAGGCGGGGTTCCTGGTGGTGATGGTGACGAACCAGGCGGGGATCGGCCACGGGCATCTCGCTGAGGACACGCTGGGGGAAATCCATGCACGGCTCCAAGAGCTCCTCTCCCGGAAAGGGACGAAGTTGGACGGGATCTACTATTGCCCCCACACGCCGGAGGATGTCTGTCCTTGCAGGAAGCCCGCCCCGGGGATGCTGCTCCGGGCGGCGGAGGAGTTGGGGATCGACCTCTCCCGGTCCTACATGGTGGGGGACATGACCACCGACATCGAGGCCGGGAAGCGCGCCGGGTGCTTCTCGATCCTCGTGCGTACCGGGTTCGGAGGTTCCGATGGCCGTTCCGATTCCGAGCCCGACGCGGTGTGCGACGACCTCCCTTCCGCCGTCGATTTCATCCTGAAGCGCGAGGCCCTCGGGGATCGGTGATGGAGCGAACGCCTCACCCCCGCAAAGCGGTGGTTCTTTGTGCCGGCGAGGGAACCAGACTCCGCCCGCTGACCTATGACCTACCGAAGCCCCTGGTGCCCGTGGGAGGGAAACCCCTCCTCGGATGGAACCTTGAGGTCCTTGCGGCAGCGGATATAGAGGAAGTCCTCATCAACCTTCATCACAAACCGGAGAAGATCATCGCTTACGTGGGCGACGGGAGTCGTTTCGGGATCTCGGTGCATTACAGCTTCGAAGAGGAGCTTTTGGGCACCGCCGGGGCCCTGGACCGGATGCGGGACCGTCTCACCGAGACCTTCCTCGTCGTCTACGGGGACGTGGTCCTCGATGGTTTTCCTCTCGGTGAGCTCTTCGCGTTCCACCGCGAAAGGGGAGGGATCGGGACCGTGGTCCTCCAGGAGACCGATAGACCCGAGGACTGCGACGTCGCCGAGCTGGGCCCGGAGGGGAGGATCGTGGCCTGGCATCCCGCCCCCGGGGACTTTCGCTACGGTAAGTGGGGGAACGCGGCGGTGTACGTGCTCGGTCCGCGGGTCCTCTCCTATCTTCCCCGAGGGGCCCGCTGGGACTTCGTCCGGGACCTTTTTCCCAAGGTCCTGGAAGCGGGGGAGGCGCTATGGGGCTTCATCTCCCCGGTGGAGCTTCTGGACATCGGGACCCCGGAGCGCTTGGAGGAGGCCCGCAGGAGGTACGGGGGATGATCATCACCAGGACGCCTTTCCGGATGAGCTTTTTGGGCGGGGGAACCGACCTTCCCGTAGTGTACCGGGAGATCGGGGGGGCGGTCCTCTCCACCACCATCGACAAGTACATGTACGTGGCGGTGAACCGTAGGTTCGAGGAGACCATCCGGGTGGCCTACACCCGCACCGAGATCGTGAACAGGCCCGAGGAGCTGCGCCACGAGATCGTCCGCGAGGCCCTGCGCGCCACGGGGATCCGCAAGCAAATCGAGATCGTGACCATCGCCGACGTCCCCGCCGGGACAGGACTCGGCTCCTCATCGGCCCTCACCGTGGGGCTTCTCAAAGCCCTCTATACCTATCGGGGCGTCGCGGCGCCCCCCGAGCGGCTGGCCCGGGAGGCGTGTGAACTCGAGATCGTGCGTTTAGGGCACCGCATCGGCAAGCAGGACCAGTACGCCGCCGCCTACGGGGGACTCAACTTCATCCGGTTCCACCCCGATGAGCGGGTGGAGGTGGAGCCGTTGGATCTTCCCGACGAGCTCGTAATGGAGTTCTTCGCCCGGATAAGGCTCTTCTACACCGGGATAAAGCGTCGCTCAGGGGAGGTTTTGTCGGAGCAGAACAAGATCGCTGCCGCCAAGCTCTCGTTGTACCGGGAGTTGAAGGGGCTCGCCCACGCCGCGCGGGACGCGCTTTTGCGGGGTGATCTCGCCGCCTTCGGGAAGCTCCTCCACGAGGGCTGGGAGATAAAGCGTTCCTTCTCGGGAAAGATCTCCAACAAACTCATCGACGAGCTCTACGAACTCGGTCGGGGGGAGGGGGCGCTGGGGGGCAAGGTCCTGGGCGCCGGGGGCGGGGGGNTCATCCTCTTTTTCTG
>MTNL01000134.1 GCA_002010365.1 Candidatus Acetothermia bacterium JdFR-50
GCGGCCGCGGAGGGAGCCATCGCTGCCTTAAAGGCCCATGAGTACATCTCGGAAAGGACTGGGGGGAGGTGAGAGCATGCCTGCAAAGAAGAAGTATCCGACCATTCAAGAGATAGTGGCCGCCGCGGTGCGGGAGCACCCCCGAAAGGTGGCGGTTCGGATCCCCAGGATCCGTGGCCACAAGATCGAGTACAAGGAGCTTTCTTACGGGAAACTCTGGGATTTGGCGGGGAGATTCGGCCTGTGGATCGCCAAGGAGGCGAATCCGGGCGATCGGGTAGCGATTATTTCTAAACCGTCCTTGGGTTGGGCGGTTAGCTTCTTCGCGGCACTGCGGGCCGGGGCGGTGGTTGTCCCGTTGGATGCTGAGCTGCAGCGGGGCGAGGTCAAACGGATCCTCGAGGAGGCCGAGGTCAAACTTTTGTTTACCGCTTCTCACCGTTGGAAGGAACTGTCCACCCTGGCCGATGAGGTGCCGAGCCTGAAAGGGGTTTTCTCCCTCCAGCGTGAGGAGGACTGCCCCCATATCTGGGAACTCATCCCCGACGAGGTCATCGAGCCCGCCGACGCAAGACCAGACCCAGAGGAATTGGCCCTCCTCATGTACACCTCAGGGACCACAGGTGATGCAAAGGGCGTCATGCTCTCCCACCGCAATATCACCTCAAATGTTTTGGCCATCACCGAAAGCATCAAGGTGGGGCCGGAAGACCGGGTGGTAAGCATCGTGCCGTGGTATCACATCTATGGCCTCACGGCTACCTTCATCGCTCCTTTAAGTGTTGGGGCTACCGTGCTTTACACCGACGATTACCGCAACCTGATCGAGATTGCCCGTCGCTCCCACTTTACGATCCTCATTGGAGTCCCCAAGCTCTTCCACGCTATGTGGCGCAGGATCGAGGAGAACGTGAAGGCCACGGCCGTGCGCCGACTCCTCTATTACGTGGCCCCGAAGCTGATCGGGAAAACCCTCAAGAAGAAGCTCCTTTCGCCGGAGTTCCGGTTCTTCGTCTCCGGGGGGGCCCCGTTGGATCCCCGGGTGGCTCGGGGCTTGCGACGCATGGGCCTTGGCATCATCCAGGGATACGGCCTCACCGAGACCGCGCCGGTTCTCACCTTCAGCACCCCCTTCGCCCGGCAGGCAGGCACTGTAGGGAAGCCCCTTCCGGGAGTGGAGCTCAGGATCGAGGACCCAGGGCCCGATGGGTACGGCGAGGTCCTCGCCCGGGGGCCCAATGTGATGATGGGCTACTATCGCAACCCGCAGCGTACCCGAGAGGTGTTGATCCAAGACGGTTGGCTCCGCACCGGGGACCTGGGGAAACTCGACTGGAGGGGACGACTCTATCTCGCGGGGCGTAAGAAAAACGTGATCGTGTTGGAATCGGGGAAGAACGTGTATCCCGAGGAGGTAGAGTGGGAACTCTTGCGCATTCCAGAAATCGAAGAGGTTATGGTCTACGAGGCCCGACGTCAGGACAAGGTAGTCGTGGCTGCTCTCATCTATCCTAACTGGGATGTGCTGCGCGAGCAGGGGATCACCGAGAAGGATGAGGCCAAGGATCTTTTATGGGAACGGATCCGGGAAGCCCAGAGGAATTTGGCTGTTTTCAAGCGGATAAAGAGCAAAGAAGACGTCGAGTTGGTAGACCAGCCCTTCGTTAAATCCACCAAACAGGAGATCAAACGGCATCTGTACGTGGATGTGAAGAGGTAAAGAGAAGCATAACGGATGCCCAAAGCCGAAGGCCCACCATCTAGGTGGGCTTTCTCATTTTTGCTTTTGGAGCGAGAGCTGTGAAACGATTTCCTTCACCCGCTTGGGGATATATTCTTTCAGTTCATGCCAGTTCATAAAGGCGTCGTCGGGGAACCGGTAAACCTTCTCGAACTTGAAGGTGGGCTGGAAAGCCTTGGTTTTCAAATAGTTTTCCACAGCCCGATCCAGGTCCTTGGTTTTGGCGGGGAACTCCTTCACGAAAAAGTCTTTCACCAAAAGGCCCATGGATCCGGCTTGGGAGGTACATGCTTCGATGGTGTCCATAATGGGGAACTCCCGGGGATCAAAGGCCAGGGCGTGCTTGCCGGGTTGGGAGTACAGGATTGGGTGCCCGCTTTCTTCCTTCCAGAAGGGAAAGCGGCGGTAGGTGCCGTGCCAGCTGGCCTCCACGTTAACCACCTTATCGTCCTCGTCCACCGAGACCCAAACGTGCTCGAGCTCGTATAGGTGTTGGATATCCCAATCCCACCAGATGGCGTACTCCACCGTGTAAGAGGCGTTCTCGGGGACATCAACGATCCGGGGGAAAGAAGGCGACCGTTCAGGCTTGCGGAAGACCTCAACGCCCACTTTCACCGGAAGAAACGGCTCCCGCTCGTCGAAGCGGATAATCGGCGCGTGTTTTAAAGCCCTTTCGCGGTCGTCTTTAGTGAGCATCCTGACGCCCCACCTCCCGTACGGAAAGGCCGTCACTCGTGAAAATATGTAGCTTATCCGGATCGGGAATTATCCAAAGTTTATCGCCCACCTCTACCTTTATTTCCCGGGGAGCGAGGACGCGGAAGGAGATCTCCCCGAACCTGAAGTGGACCAACGTTCCACCTCCCAAGGGCTCAGTGAGGAAGACCTCACCGAGTAGCGCGTTTTCCTCTTTTTCAGTAGAAAGCCGCACATCCTCAGGGCGAATCCCGAGGGTGAACTCCCCCTGGCCCATCTGTCCCAAAACCTCCCCCCACGTTTCCGTAAGAGGAAGGACGAAGCCA
>MTNL01000224.1 GCA_002010365.1 Candidatus Acetothermia bacterium JdFR-50
GTAGTTTGGGACTTCCCGGAGCCCGTTCGCACCGCACATACCGCGATCACGGGTTTGGCCGAGGTGAGCATGGTACCTTCGGGACCTAAAAGCCAGAAATCGGCGCCGGCGGCCTGGGCCCGCGCAGCTCGCTCCATCACGTGCTGATGTGAGATATCGGAATACGCAAAGACCGCGATCTCCACACCCTTCTCTTTGATGATCTCCTCTAGCTTTTCCTCGGGTTCAATGGGGATCCCTTGGGGATAAAGCTCCCCAGCAAGTTCGGGGGGGTACCTTCGACCTTCGATCCCCGGGATCTGGGTGGCGGTAAAAGCCACCACCTCGTATTCGGCGTTGTCGCGAAAAAAAACATTGAAGTTATGGAAATCCCTCCCCGCAGCTCCGAGGATGATCACACGCCTGGTCATAGTCCCTGTCCTCCTTATAAAGTTGCAAAACCTTCCGATGCGGGTATTTAGTCCATTATAGCCAGCGTTGTTTCAGATGGCAGCAAGCCTCGTTTGCGTTAAGATTAGCAGATGACGCTGGCCAATTGGCTTACCGTTCTGCGCCTTGCGGCCATCGGGCCCGCGGTATACTTCACTCTCCACGGCCCCCTGTTCTGGGGGTTTACCTTCTTTTGCTGCGGGTTTGCCACCGACCTACTTGACGGATACCTGGCTAGGGCGCGCCGGGAGGTCACCGTGACCGGCAAGATCCTAGATCCTTTGGCGGACAAACTTCTTTTTTTCGGGGTGTTCACGAGCTTCGCCGCCCGAGGGGAGATCCCCTGGTGGGCCCTGGTGGGATATATCATCCCCCAACTGGGACTCGGTATCGGGGCTCTCCATCTATACCTAACCCGACGCGAGATCAGGTCTGCCGAAATCCCGGGCAAGGCCGCCGCTGGGACCACGGCCCTGGCGGCTTTGGCCCTCTATTGGACCCCTTGGGGAACTGGTTTCTTTTGGGCGGCGGTGGGGGCCAACGTGCTGAGCGGCTTTTACTACCTCTTCAGGCTCCTTCAAGCCACCGACGCAGCTCCGCGGGAGGAGGAGCACTGAAGGACACCTTCTCCCCCGTCCTCGGATGGCGAAAGGAGAGCTTCCACGAGTGGAGCATGAGCCTTCCCTCCCCGCGGCCGTACAGGGGATCCCCAACCACCGGATGCCCTATGGAGGAAAGATGAACCCGGATCTGGTGAGTGCGTCCTGTTTTGGGCCGAACTAGGAGGAGGGTACGCCCCTTCCCGCGCCGTAGGACCGCGAACTCGGTGATGGCCTCCTTTCCCCCCTCCACGATGCCCATCCAACGGGGCCGATACGGATCCCTCCCGATAGGGCCTTCTATAACGCCCCGTTCCGGTTCCACCTCCCCCTCCACCAAGGCGAGATATTCTTTGACCACCGCCCGGCGCTGGAACTGGTCGACCAAGGATCGGAAGGCTTCCTCGGTCTTGGCGAGCACCATCACCCCCGTGGTATCGGCGTCCAAGCGGTGTACCACTCCGACCCGATCCCCGCCCCCACCGGCCAGCCGCACCCCCCGGGCTAGGAGGGATGAGACCAACGTGGGCTCGCCCTCGCGGCCGGCACCGGAGTGGACCGCCAATCCCGCCGGCTTGTCCACCACCACGATCATGTCATCTTCATAAAGGATGGGTACCTTTACCGCCCTTTTAGGGGGAACTTCTTGGGGGAACAATACTCGGATCAATGCCCCCTCCTTCGGCCGGAAGGAAGGAAGGACGGGATCGCCTTCCACCATCACCAAACCCTGATGCATAAGTCGCTGCACCTGGGCCCGCGAGAGTCCCAGGCGCGACGCGAGCCAGCGATCCAGGCGTTCCCCTCGCTTTCCGTCGAAACGAAAGGTCTTCTCGCTTCCCTTCCGTTCTTTTGTGGACATCCTGCAAGCAAGTATAATGCCTTGGGTAGGATGATCCGGGAAAAAATAGATAACTTGCTGAGAGAGGCCTTGGAGCCTCTCGGATATGATCTGTACCATTGGGAGCTCAAGTGGCAGGGGCGGAAACGGGTGTTGTTGGTATACATCGACCGTCCAGGTGGGGTGACGCTGGACGATTGCGTCCGGGCTTCCCGGGCCATCGACCAGCTCCTGGAGGCGGAGGACCCTATCCCCGGGCCTTATGTCCTGGAGGTCTCTTCCCCGGGGGTGGAGAGGGGCCTCTGGGAGAAATGGCACTATGAGAGGGCCTTGGGAAAACTGATAAAGGTGGACTTGGCGAAACCCGTGGGGGGAAAACGGAGGTTCAAGGCGGTCCTGCAGCGGATCGTAGACGATGAGGTGGAGTTAATGGTGGAGGGGAAGCGGATATCCGTGCCGCTGGGAGACATCCTTAGGGCCCATGTGGTTTACGTTCCGGAGGAGAGATGAACGTCGATTTCCTAGAGGCGCTGGAAGAGATGGCCCGGGAACGTGGGATCGAGCGTGAGGTGGCTTACGCCGCCATGGAGAAGGGCCTCGCCGCCGCGTACGTGGCGGAATTCGGCGGGGAGCCTCCGGAGGTAAAGATCGACCGAAAATCAGGGGATATCTACATAAACGGGGAAAGATTCGACATTTCCCGCTTCGGCCGTATTGCCATGCGCCGGGCCCAGGAGGTGTTCCGCCAAGAGGTGCTGCGTCACCGCCGACAGGTCCTCTACGATATGTACGCTTCCCGGATCGGCGAGATCGTTACCGGGACGGTCCACCGCTTCGAGGGCAGAAATGTCTGGATAAACTTAGGAGAAGCTGAGGCCCTTCTCCCCG
>MTNL01000194.1 GCA_002010365.1 Candidatus Acetothermia bacterium JdFR-50
TCAGCTCCAACCCCGATATGAGCCCGGCGGCCACGGGATCCTCCTCCGGGGCTACCACTCCAAGGCGAAAGCTCACCTCCGTCTCCCCACCGAACACGAAACCAAACAGCAAAACGAAAAGCACCGGGAAGGCGAACATCCAGAACAAGGCCATACGGTCCCGTACGAACTGCTTGGTCATGGCAGAGAAGAGCGCGAAATAGCCCTTCATTCTCGGATCCTCCTTCCCGTGAGGAGGAGGTACACGTCCTCCAAGGAGGGTCTACGCCAGATTAGGTCCTGAAGCGGCAATTTCCCGGCGGTGACCAACTCGGCCAGGGCATGGAAGGTGCTAACGGTATCATCGCTGTAGAGGACCACAACCCCGGATTCCTCCCGCACGATCCGTCGCACGCCCGGTAGCCCTTCCAGGACGCCTTCCTCCAGATCCTCCTGTAGCTCCAATTCCAGGGCAGTTTCCTTGAGATGTTCTTTTACGAGCTCGGCCGGAGCCCCCAAGGCGATGATCTTCCCCTGGTCCATGATCGCCACACGATCACAGAGGTACTCCGCTTCCTCCATGTAATGGGTGGTAAGGAGGATCGTCTTCTTCTCCTTTTTCAGTCCCAAGATCACATCCCATAGGGCACGCCGAGCTTGGGGATCCAATCCCGCGGTAGGCTCATCGAGGATCAGGAGCTCGGGGTCGTTGACCAGGGCCAGGGCCACCGCCAGGCGTTGTTTTTGTCCTCCGGATAGGCCTTTCACATAGCTTTTGCGTTTCTCCGAAAGGGCAACTAGTTCGATGAGCTCCCGGATATCCCGGTGGCGGGGATAAAGGCGGGCGAAGGTGAAAAGCAGCTCTTCCACCGTAAGCAAGCTCAGGTACGCCGTCTCCTGGAGCTGGATCCCGAGTTTGGCCTTGAGGCTGTAGTTGGTGGGAGCGGGGTTTTCCCCGAGGACCTCGATCCGGCCAGCATCTGGGACGCGGAGGCCCTCGATACACTCCACGGTGGTGGTCTTCCCCGCCCCGTTTGGGCCCAGGAGCCCGAACACCTCCCCGCGACTTACCCGGAAGGAGATCCCGTCCACGGCGGTGACCTCGCCATACCGCTTCACCAAACCTTCTACCGAAACGACGTTTTCCGTCATCCCCGACCCCGTTTTCCGCGATCATACCACATCGGACCGATCTTGGGAAAGGCGGTCTCGTCCCTGGATTTGTCATACCCCTGCACATTTCCTACCATGGCGATGGCGATCAAAGGAGGGGAGATGAAGAAAGCGGCGTTGGCCGGGCTTTTGCCGGCGGTGGCTTTCTTGAGTGGCTGTGATCTCCTGTCCTTTCTCTTCCGCGCGCCGGATGTCCCCACGGACGTTCAGGCTTCCGACGGCGCGTTGCCCGATAAGGTCTGAATCGATTGGGAGCCGACAAGCGGTGCCCAATACTACGAAATCTACCGCGCTCCCACCGAAGCCGGTGAGTATGAGAAGATCGGGACAACCACGGAAAACCATTACTATGACGCGGGGGTAATTCCCGGCACCGTCTATTGGTACAAGGTGCGGGCCTGCAACGCCCGGGGTTGCAGCGCGTTCTCGGAACCCGATGCCGGATTCGCTGCGAGCAGTGGTGGGGGAGGGGGCAGCCCAGTGCCCGGCATCCCGGCGGACATCACGGCCAGTCAAGGCCAATATGAGGACAAAATACGCATATCATGGAGTCCTGTATCCGGCGCTAATCGCTATGAACTCTACCGCGCGAGTTCGGAGGGCGGTCCTTACTACCAGATAGCCGAGACCACCGGCACCTCATATGACGACGTGGACGATCCGGCGAGCGAAGTGGTTCCATGTCAAAGTTACTGGTACAAGGTAAGGGCATGCAATGACAACGGGTGCGGCAACTTCTCCGCGCCCGCGGAGGGATGGCGGGAGTTCCGTATGACCCCGCCGGAAGGGGTTGGTACCTCCGATACGCGTTCCGACGGAATTCTCGTCTCCTGGAATATGGTAAAGCACGCCGACTGTTACAAGGTCTACCGTGCTGTAAGCGCGACGGCGGCTTCATGGGATCTTATAGGCGATTGTGATGACGTCCAAACGGCCTCCTCATATCTGGACACCACAGCCACCCCGGGGATTACCTATTGGTACCGGGTGAAGGCCTGCAATAAGGAACCCACATGTGGCTGCAGCGGCTTCTCAGCGCCGGCCAGGGGATACCGAACGTGCCATCCCATGGCGCCGGAGAACGTAAAGGCCCAGGTGAATGGAGGGCAAGTTCAGATAACATGGGACGCCGTCGAGGATCCACCGACGGGAGATAATGTGCCGAAATATGAAGTTTACCGAGCTACATCCAAAGACGGCACATATACGAAAATCAGAGAGGTCACGGGGTCCCCTGCACCCACCTCGTTCATCGATGATCCGCCGGATCCCGAAGAGGGGGAGGAAGTTACCTACTACTACAAAGTTAAGGCCTGTTCCTCCATCGCGGATTGTGGCTGTGGTCCTCTTTCCGATGCGGCCGGCGTGACGATCGGAGGATAAGGGTCACGGACGTTGGGCTAAAGGGGGCTCCAGCACTCCAAGCTTAGGGATCGCACATAACGCCGTCCCATGGAGTGAACAAACACACAAAAGAAAAGGGGGCGGGAGTTCCCCGCCCCCACAACGGGCACAAACCTGGGACCCGTTATCCCCTCACTCCGTCCCTACCTCTTCTCCTCCAGGAC
>MTNL01000084.1 GCA_002010365.1 Candidatus Acetothermia bacterium JdFR-50
GCTCGACTGGCGCACGGTGGAGCTCCGCACCTTGGCGCTGGGGACCAAGATCGACCTCGCCCCGGAAAGGACCGAGGAGTTCCGGGAATGGGCCGCCGAGAGGTTCTTCGCCTCAGGACTCATTTCCCTTGAGACCTTCGATGGGGTGGAGGAGGCCCGGAAGCTCATCTTCAAATCCGCGGGGATCGTGCGAGTCTACACCAAAAAGCCCGGCCATCCCCCGGATATGGAGCAGCCCTATACCCTCAGGGAAGGAGCCACCATCCTAGATGTGGTGGAGCACATCCACAAGGAGTTCGTGGAGAAACTCAAGTACGTGAGGCTGTGGGGCTCGGGGAAGTTCGACGGCCAGCACGCGCCCCTGGACCACGTGGTCCAGGACGGGGATATCGTGGAGATTCACACCCACTGAGATCACCTATTTGCCAAAACTCCCCTGGAAAGCCACACTGATCCCGATATCGAACCACCGGACAAGGAGGGAGTATGGATCAGCGGAAGGTGGCGGAGCTCCTCGAGAAGCACGGGATCCCGGGGGAGGATGCCTATGACCTCCCCGAGAGCCCCCTGCGTTTCCCGGACGGGTCCCAGTACCGCATGGAGATCTCGGGGGTGGAACGACCCGAGGTCCTGGAGGCGGTGATCACCGAGGCCCAACGGAGAAAGCTCCCGGTGCACCGGATGATCTCCACCGTCATGGGGGCGACGCTCCTGGACCGGACGGAGCTCAAGGACTTCGCACAGATCGCCGCCGACGCCAAGGTGGAAGTGATCATCACCCCCGGGCCCCGCTCCGGTTGGGACACGGGACGGCAGCTCGTCACCCCGGAAGGGGCGCTCTCGGGCCTTCGATTCCGAGGTGCGGATCAGCTCCGCTATGTAGTGTCCGACATCCTGCGGGCGGTGGAGCTGGGGTTCCGGGGCTTCCTGGTATTGGATGAGGGGCTCCTGTGGTTGCTCTCGCGGCTGCGGGAGGAGGGAGACCTTCCCGAGGACGTGGTGTTCAAGGTCTCGGTCTTCGCCGGTCACGGGAACCCCGCCGGGGCGGTGGTTCTGGAGCGGCTGGGGGCGAACACCTTCAACCCCTTGGCCGACCTCTCCCTGCCGCAGCTGGCCGCCATCCGGAAGGCGGTACGGATGCCCCTGGATCTCCACATTTACCTCACCGACTCCTTCGGCGGCTTCAACCGCTTCTACGAGGGGCCGGAGATGGTCCGGGTCTGCGCGCCCTGCTACTTCAAGATGGAGCCCGGGCCGGCGTGCGTGGTGGGGCCAGGGGCCCTGTACAAGCCGTGGGTCCCGGCCAAGACCCTAGCGGACTGGGCACGGGAGAAAGTGAAGTTCGCCGCGATCCTCCACGAGCTCATCCAGGAGTCGTATCCCGGGGCGGTCCTCTCCGACTGGGGGCCTTCCGACCTCGCGATCCCGGCGGTTTAGGGAGGTTCTCCCCGGACTTCTCGCGCCAGAGGGAGGCAGCGTAGCGGAGGGCTTCGTCCCGGGAGGAGATCTCCCCGGCGAGGATCCGCTCGTGTACCCGGTCCAGGATCTCGCCGAGGACGGGGCCCTTGGGAACCCCCATCGCCAGAAGGTCGTGGCCGTTGATGAGCGTACGGGCGAACTTGAGCCCCCGCACCCGCCGCAAGTGCAGCAATACCCGCACCGTCTCCCGAAGCACCGGGAGCCACGCCGACGCTCCATGGGCCGAGGCCTCAGCGTCACAGATCAGGAGCCGCAACAGGTCGGCATAAGGAGGAAACCGTTTGGGGAGTTCCTCCAGGGGGAACTCCTCCCGCTCCCCGTTGGTGACCAAGAGGACCTGCTTGCCCCGGCCCATTTGGGGGAGCCGTGCTACCCGCATATGCTCCCGCACCATAAAAAGCACCCGCTCTATCTCCCGGTTCGAGAAGCGGAGCCGCCTTAAGGCTTCCTCGGCGATGCGCAACCCGATGACCTCATGCCCCCCCATGTGCTCCCCCTTGGAGCGAGCCAGGGCCTTGGGCTTCCCCACGTCATGGAACAGCACCCCGAGCTTCACCAGGTAGGAGAAGCGGAGAGCGTCCGCTACTTCAAGGGCGAGCAGTGTATGGGTGAAGACATCGCCTTCGGGGTGGTAGTCCTCGGGCTGGGGCACCCCCTTCAAGGCCGCGGTCTCCGGCAAGACTTCCCGGAGCAGGCCGAGCTCGTCCAGGAGGCGGAAGCCCCGGGCGGAGCGGGGGGTCTCCAGGATCCTAATAATCTCGTCCCGGATCCGCTCCCACGATATCCCCGTGATTTTCGGGGCGTTGGCCGCGATGGCGGCCTTGGTCCTCTCCTCGATTCCGAAACCCAGCTGGCACGCGAACCTCACGGCCCGGAGCATGCGGAGGTAATCCTCGGCGAAACGCAACTCAGGCTCGCCTATGGTGCGGATCACCCCGGCGCGGATGTCGGCGATCCCCCCCACGAGATCGACAACCTCGCCGTCGGGATGGGCGGCTAGGCCGTTCACAGTGAAGTCCCGACGCCTGAGATCCTCTTCTAGGCCGGTCCAGGTCACGGCGTCGGGACGGCGGCCGTCGGAATAGCCTCGTTCCGTCCTGAACGTGGCCACCTCGTACCGGCGACCATCGGGGGCCACCACAATCATCACCCCGAACGCCTCCCCCACCGCCAAAACCGGCCGGTCGCGGAAGATCCGTCTTATCTCTTCGGGGGTAGCGGAGGTG
>MTNL01000069.1 GCA_002010365.1 Candidatus Acetothermia bacterium JdFR-50
TGGGCGATGTGGCCGAAGGCATCCGGGACGTATCCCTCCAGCATCGCCCCGCCGAAATCCCGGGCGATCCGAGTTCCCAAAAGCAGGTTCCGCACTAGGGCTTCTCCGGATACCAGGAACTCGTCCGGCTGGACATACCACGGCCCGACGAGGAGCCTTCCTTCGCGGATGTACCTCCGCAGGAGCTCTGCTCGTTCGGGGCGGATCTCGAGGTAGTCCAGAAGGGGGATGACCTGGCCGTCCAGGGTGAACTTGTAGCGGGGGTGGGATCCGAGCAGGGAGAGGACTCGGTCCAGCGCCTCCACCAGGTGGAAGCGGAACTCCTCGAAGCATAGGTACCACTCCCGATCCCAATGCGTATGCGGCACGACGATGGCTCGATTCTTCATCTGCCCCTCCAAAGATCCCTTATTTTGTCAGCCAGGAAGGGTTCATACCACACGGGATTGGAAAGCGCCGCCATCGGCCACCTGCCTGGAGGCGAGGCGGGGACGGGCACCCGGAGCTCGGCCCGAACATACCCTTCTTTTTCGAGGTCAACCGGCATGGTTTCTTGCCATCGGTTCCCCATGACCCGTTTCCGTGCCAACTCCCCCCGCCCCGAAACGAGCACCAACTCCAATCCCTCACCACTCCACACTTCCACCTCGAGCTCCGCTTCACCCGCGAAGGGACAGGATTCACCCTGGCGGAACGTGTCTCCTCCCCGTATGACCGCGATGGAGACCAAGGGGCCCTCAGGACAGGCGGAAATGGAGACATGTCCGGCCCGAATCCCCGCCAGGATCGCCTCGGCGGATAATCCTTCTGTCCATACCCACGTGGTGGGGCGGCCGATCCACTCTATCAATCGGCCCTGTGCGTTGAAGCGGGGATGGGCATCGCTCCCCCCCACTGCCACCGCCCGTCTTCCCCGTCGCAAGAGGTCCTCCCACACCCGAAGGCTGTGCTCATTTCCCAGGGCCCAAAGGCCGTGCCAGACCTCGATACAGTCGAAGGGAAGGTCGAACCCGAACTCCCAAGCCGGACCATTGGGCTTGGGATGGTTTATGGAGAACGGCCTTCCTTCCCCATGTGCGAGGTCGCAGATGGCCTTTATGTCTTTCCGATGGCGACATCGAAAGTCCAGCCAGCGTCCCGGGCCCCACACGTTGGCGTGGCCCCAGTAGGTGGTGATCTCCTCGCCGGGCAGGAGCACCACCCCGGATTGCTTTCCTCCCGAAACTTCTATCTCCCCCCATTGACTCACGGTGTTGTGGTCAGTAATAGCGAGGAAATGAAGGCCTTTTTCGCCGGCAGCACGGGCCACTTCCTGGACGCTGCCTTCGGCATCGCTGTGGTGGGTATGGCAGTGCAGATCGCCCTTTACCCATCCTTCAGGGTGCGGTCCGCTCTCAGGAGCCTCGGGAACCACGGGCGCAGGATGTGAAGTGGGCCCTTCGGGAAGGAGCTCGATCTCCACCTCGTAATCGCACCCGGAGTCCGAAACGCGGTAAAGGCCAAGGATCACGTGCCATGTCCCCGGATAAATGGGACCGGGTAGGTACCCCGGGGTGGCCCAATGTTCCCCGATCACCACCCGGTCCCGGGCGCTCCCGCTCCATCCCCTGAAGCCACAGGCGGCGGGGAATTCGTGTCCCCGCGGGTCGAAGAGGCCGAGGTCCAAGGTGTTGTTTTCCCGGTCGTAGTCGTACCGGATCCCGATGGCCTTAGTTCCCTGGGGTACCTCAAAGGGAAGCAGAAGATACGGGTTCCTCCGGCGATCGTCGGGAGATGCGGTGCCACGGAATATCCTTCTCCGGGGAGATGGATGACCCTTCACCGCAGCCTGGTCCCGTCGGCGCCGAAGAGGTGGACCTTCTCCGGATCCAGCGAAAGCCACACCTCGTTCCCAAGCTCCGGCAGGGCCTCGGTGAAGAGCCTCACCGAGATCGTGATCTCCCCCACCTGGACCGTCACCAGGGTCTCGGGCCCCAGGGGCTGCACGGCGTAGAGGCGCCCGGGGATGGCCCGGGGATCCCCTTCCCGGGCGAGGTGCAGGTGCTCCGGCCGCACCCCCAGGAACGCCTCCCCCCTCGCCGATATCCCTTCCAGGGGCAGCCGGAACCCCTCGCCCACGAAGACCGCGCCGCCCTCCCCGGCCTCCAGACGGCCGGGGATGAGGTTCATGGGGGGATTGCCGATGAACGCCGCCACGTCCTTGGTGGACGGCTCCCGGTACACTTCCAACGGGGATCCCACCTGGGCGATCTTCCCCGAGAACATCACCGCGATCCGGTCCGCCATGGCCATGGCCTCCGCCTGGTCGTGGGTGACGTACACCGTGGTTACCCCCACCTCCCGCTGCAGATGCTTGAGGAAGGCCCTGGCCTCGAGGCGCAATTTGGCGTCCAGGTTGGAGAGAGGTTCGTCGAAGAGGAAGACCCGGGGCTCGTGTACCAAGGCCCGGGCCACGGCGGCCCGCTGCTGTTGCCCCCCGGAGACCTGGGAGGGGCGGCGATCCAGGAGGTCCTCGATCTTCAGGTGCTGCGCCACCTCCCTCACCCGGGCCACCAGCTTCCTCCGCGGCACCCCTCGCACCTTGAGCGGATAGCCGATGTTCTCGAGGAGGGTCATGTGGGGATAGAGGGCGTAATCCTGGAACACCATGGCCACATCCCGCTCCCGCGGCGCCAGATCGG
>MTNL01000030.1 GCA_002010365.1 Candidatus Acetothermia bacterium JdFR-50
CGAACCAGGTGGGTATGAGGTGCAAGCGATGGGGAAGGGGTTCTACCTCCTCCAGGGCGGGCACCGCGGCCTCCAGGGGGACCCCCATGGCCCAGGCCAAGGCCAGTGCCCCACAGGCCAACACCGCTACGTGCTCTCCCAGGAGCCTCAGTTTTACCTTGTAACTCCCTGCGGGGCTATGGAGGATGAACCGAACCCCCTGGGGATCGTGTGAGACGATCTGGGAAGGGGAGAAATCGGCCTCGGGGCTGGTCCCGAACCGAAGGCACAGGGCCTGGCAGAGTTCCACCCGCCGGAGCTCGGGGTAGTCCCAGGCCAGCGCAAGTATTCCCTCTTCGGGTAGACATTGCGCTAACTCCCACTCCGCCTCCACCACGTCCTCTAGGGAGCCCACCGTCTCCAGGTGTTCCTCCCCGATCCCGGTGATGATGCCTGCCCAAGGATCCACCAACTCGCACAGGGCGTTTATATCGCCGCGTCGAGACATGCCCATCTCGAATACCGCGATCTCCGTCTCATCGGGAACGGACAGCATGGAGATGGGGACGCCGATCTCAGTGTTGTAGTTCTCCGGGGTACGGTACACGCGGAAGCGGGTGCGGAGGGCAGCGGCAAGGAGCTCTTTGGTGGTGGTCTTCCCGAAAGAGCCGGCGACACCCACCGTGGGGATGGCCAATTCTCGGCGGCGCCACTTGGCGAGTTCCCACAGTGCGCGGGGCACGTCCTCCACCAGGATCAGGTTGTGGCCGACCCCGGGGTCTTGGGCCACCAGGGCCCCCACCGCGCCCTTGGAGATCGCTTCCCCCACGAACTCGTGCCCGTCATGGCGCCTCCCCACCAATGCGACAAAGAGATCCCCCGGCTTCACCTTTCGGGAATCGCAGCTCGCCCCCGAGGCCTCGAAGGGGGGTCGGGGGCGGACTACCTCCGCCCCCAGAACCTCAGCTGCCTCCCTCAGGTCCCACATCTTGGCCCTCGCCGTTCGGCGGGAAGGCCTCGGGCGGGGCGGCCTGGGCTTCCGCAGCCCCGTCACGGATCAGAGGGATTAAGACCCTGTCCTCGCCATAAACCACCCGCATCCCCATCCTCTCCGATACCGAGTCCACCCCGTAGATCAGGGCCTGGCCCACCGCGTCCGAGAGAGGGTCCAGGGCAAAGAGCTCCACGGTGACGGTGTTAAAGGTGGGGAGGCCTTCCAAGTAATCCAGAAGGTCCGCCAAGCTTTCGAATAGGGGAGGCTTCTCGCCGCTCTCAGGGAGGCGTGGCCCCCCGTACGCCCGGAGCTCCACGTAGTCGCCGTAGATATCCTCAGGGATGGTCAGCTTCCCGTGCAGGGTCTCCACATCGCCGCGCCATGTGCGGACATACAGGTCGAAGGAAATGGTCTCACCCGGGGCGTAGGCGTCCTTGTCCGGGGCCAGTCCCAGAATCTCCACCGCCCGCAGCTCGTCTACCGCGGTGACTGAGAGCTTCACCTGGGTTATTTCGGGGTCATCGAACTCGTTGTACTCCAGCACCATATAGATCAACGCGACTTCCAGGGGGACCCACGCCGCGATGTCCTGGGTGGAGAGGTACACGTTTTGCCGCACGAACGCCCAAGGCATTTTGTCCCCTTCTATGGTGAAACGCACCATGGCCGTGCCCTGTCCCACCCTGTCCAGGGTTCTGTCCACGGCCTCCAGCCCCGCGATGTAAAGCAGCAAGGGGCTGATCCGGGGCTCGTCCACCATCCGGCAGCGGAGATACTCCGTATGGAGCTCGCTGTGATCTGAGACGTGATACAGGAGGCCTACCGCCTGGGGCACCAGGCCCACCACGCCCCCGATCCCGGACCAACGGTCGGCATAGATCCCTCCTACCGTCTCACCCAGGACCCCTAATTTGAACGGGGCATCCAGGGCCGCGAAGGTGTCGATAATGCGGGCTTGTGTCAAGAAATAGCGGGATCTACCGGAGAAAAGGAACGGGTGTCCGAACGCCACGAGACTGTCCCCATCCCGCAGGGTAATCGTCCCCAGCCCGCCTAAGATGAGGTCGCCGTCGATCAACCCCACTCCCACGGGCGCCCCGGGGAGGAAGTCCAACGCCGCGCTGGGGGTCTGTATCCCTCCCGTTGGGGCCTGGATGAACTTCGTTATCCCGTAAGCCCCGAGGCCCTTTATCTTCCGCTTCCAGGCGGGAAGAAGCTTCCACAGGGAAGCGAATTCTTTCCAATTTCGGAAATCCAGACCATCCCGCAGGATGCTCAAGGCCCGATCGGAAACGCCGCTCGCAAGGACGGGAACGCTCATGGACAACACATAAAGCACACCATCCTCCATGATCCCCGGTGGTGCATCCACGAACTCCACCCGCTCCACCGGCAACGCTCTCATAAAACCACCCTCGGTGTAGAGCCCGTGTTTCAGGTCCTGGAGGATCTGGAGCATGGGCTCAATCGGGGTCACGAGTCCCAGAGGTCGGTCTGGTTGGGCTGACCAAAGTCCGGTGCGGGAAAGAGCTCCGGCGAGTTTGCCCTCAAGGTACACGGGGCTTCCCGACATGCCCATGGCGATTCCCCCGGAGCGCTCCACGGCGTCCCCAAAGGCGCGGACGACGATGAAATCGTTCTCGGTCCCGGGCTCGTCTATTACCCCCACTACCTCCACCTCGAACCGGGATATTTCGTCCCC
>MTNL01000152.1 GCA_002010365.1 Candidatus Acetothermia bacterium JdFR-50
TGAAGAAGTGCCGCAGGCACTCCTCGCCGTGTCGGAGCATCTCCTCCTCATGGCGGGCGGAGAGGAATCCCTCTGTCTCCCAAGAGTCCCGGAAGATCCGCAACAGTTCTTCCAAGGGAAGGGAACGTCCTTGGAGTTTGGCCATATGGTAAGCCTGGACCGCCCGATGAACGGCGTGGCCGAGCACCACCGAAGGATGCTGCACGATGGGGACCCGCAGGATGTGGACATAACGGTACTTGAGGGGACAAGTAAGGTAATCGTCGATCTGGCGATATGAGAGAACGAGGGGAGCTGCCCCGTCCTGGACGGGCTCGGGACGGAGAGAGGGACGGCCTATGCGGCTCAACCTTATTAAGGGTGGCAATTCCTCCGGCACCCCGGACACATTCTCCGGCCCCAGAGCTTCCACCACGAACCGAGAGACCTTGGCCGGACGTCTGCGCGGCTCCTCCCCCGGGAGCCGATAGTCCTCGGCGGAAAGGAGGAAAAGGTGCTCCTTGGCCCGGGTCATTCCCACGTAGAAAAGACGCCGCTGCTCCTCCAGGTGGGCGACCTCGGGAGAAATTTCCTCCGCCACCATGTCCCGAGGAAGGGAAAGGGCTGGCCGGCGGGGGCGGCCGGGGAAGAAGTCCTCGATAAGCCCGGTGAGGAACACCACCCGAAACTCCAGACCTTTGGCCTGATGGAAGGTGAGCACATGGACCGCTTCCACTCCGGGCTCCGCCTCGCCCACCAGGGGGTTGTAGCCCAATCCCCGTAGTTCCTCCACGTACCGCACGAACCACGCTACCCGATCGTGGCGGGAGATCTCCTCGAAGCGTCGCACCACCTGCTCGAAGAAGTCAGCGATGTGTTCCAGCTTTCTGCCGTCCTTGATGTCCCGGGATCTGGAGAGGCGCTCGATATAACCGGTGTGGTCGGTCAGATATGCGTAAAGCACCTGCCCGGTGGGACGGCTTCGGGCCAGCTCCTCACATTCCCGGAGATGGGTCACCGCCTGAGCGGCGATCTCTTTGCCCTCGGGGGAAAGCGGAATCTTTTCCGCTGCGGCCTCCTCCAGGAGCCCTCGCAGGGGGCGCCTCCATCGTTGGGAGAGACTAAGCAATGCTACCAAATCTTCCCCCGGCATCTGATAAATCTCCGAGCCCAGAAGGTGAAACAGTGCCTGGTCATCCCGGGGATCGGCCAGACACCGGAGAAAGGAAAGGAGGATCTTTATCTCCTCGTGGTCGAAGAGGCCGGCCCCGTGGCGCCCGGCGAGCAACCAGGGCACCCCTCGTTCTGAAAGGGCTTGGAGATATGGGTCGGGGCGGTATCGGTTGCGATACAGGATGGCAAACTCCCGGTAGGGGATGCCCTCACCGCGGTGGAGCTCTACGATCTTATCGGCCACGAACTCCGCCTCGTCGACGACGTTCGCGAAGTGAAAATGTCGGGGTTTGGGTCCGCGGGGAACGGGGCCGGCCGCTCGCAACTCCTTGGTTATGGACAGGGATACTTCGCCCTTGGCCGCCAGAGCCTCCAGGCGGAAGCGGTTGTTCAGAATGAGTCGTCGGGCACGATCTAGAATCTCTTGGGTGGAACGGTAGTTCTCCTCCAGGACCACCAGCCGGGACTCGGGGAATTTGCGTAGAAAACTGCGGAGGTTGTCCCAACGCACCCCTCGGAACCCGTAAATCGCTTGGTCGTCATCTCCCACCACGGTGATATTGCGGTGCCCCCCTAGGAGCTCCACCAGGCGGAACTCGGCGGGGCTCGTGTCTTGGAACTCGTCGGCGAGGACGTACGGAAAGCGACGATGGTATTCGGCCAGGAGACTTGGGTGCTCCTCAAACAGACGTACCGTCTTGAGGATGAGATCCCCGAAATCCACGTAGCCCTCTCGCTCCAGAAGTCGCTGGTAGGCGACGTAGACTTGGGCCAACTCTCGATGCAACTCCAGCTGATCCGAGGCCATATCCCCTTTCCGCGTGGCTTTCTCCACCCAATCCAGGTATTCCTGGGCAGAGATCCCCTCGTCCTTGGCCCGCTGAATCATGGCGACCACCGGCTGAAGAAAACGCAGCGGGTTCCGCACGGCCCGGGGGCGTAGCTTCTTAAGCGGTAACCTCCAGAGATTGTCGAGGAGGAAGATGCGTTGGTCCCATTCGTCCAGGACCTTGAAGTCATGGGGCAGACCGGCGAGAGGGGCGTTCTCCTGGAGGATCCGGCGGCAGACGGAGTGATAAGTGGAGACCCAAGCGTCCAGGGCAGCGTATCCGATCCATTCGAACGCCCGATCCAACATCTCCTCCGCCGCCCGCTCGGTGAAGGTGAACACCAAGAGTTGGTTCGGCCGCTGAACGAACCCCTCGGAAATCAGGAAGGCGATGCGGCGGGTGATGATGGTGGTCTTCCCCGTCCCCACCCCCGCCAAAACGAGGAGCGGCCCTTCCCCGTGGCTCACCGCCTCCCGTTGGCGCTCGTTCAGGCCTTCGAGAACGTCCATCGGGAAAAGTATAACCGGACACTCAACCACGGTTTGCGTGAAAGTTACAGAGGTCGCCCAGGGGACAATCAAGGCAGCGAGGTCGGAGGCGACAGCGTTCCTTGGCGTGGTGGACAAGAAGGGCGTGGTACTCCTTATAGAGCACGAGATCCCGGGGGAGGGCTTCCT
>MTNL01000231.1 GCA_002010365.1 Candidatus Acetothermia bacterium JdFR-50
CTCGCGCGGTACCTCCTTCCGCGGCGGAGGTGGCCGCGGCGGGGGAGGCTCTTCCCCATCGTCCTCATGCTCGAGCCCCTGGAGGCCTGCAACCTCCACTGCATCGGCTGCGGCAGGGTGCGGGAATACCGGGACGTGATGCATCTGCGGATGCCGGTGGACGAGGCCCTCCGGGCCGCGGAGGAGGCAGGAGCCCCGGTGGTCTCCGTTTCCGGCGGGGAGCCCCTCCTCCATCCCCAAATCACCGACATCGTCCGGGGGCTCATCGAGCAGCGCCGGTGGGTCTACCTCTGCACCAACGGCCTCCTTTTGCGGGAGTCCCTGGACAAATTCGTGCCCCACAAGCGCCTCTGCTTCGTGGTGCACCTGGACGGGACCGAGCGGGTACACGACGAGGTCACTCAGCGGCCCGGGACATACGAGGAGGCCATCGCCGCCATCCGCGAGGCGCTGCGGCGGGGATTCCGGGTATGCACTAACACCACCGTGTTCCACGGCTCCGACGTCCCGGATTTGAAGGAGCTTTTCCGCACCCTCTCGCGGCTCGGGGTGGAGGGGCTGATGCTTTCGCCCGGATATGCCTACGAGGCCGTCCCCGAGAAGGAGCTCTTCCTCCAAAAGCAGGAGTCCATAAGGGTCTTCCGGGAACTCCTCGACAGCGGTGAGCGGTTCCCGTTCTACGATAACCCCCTGTTCCTGGATTTCCTGCGCGGGTACCGGGATTATCGGGAATGCGCGGCCTGGGCGATCCCCACCTACACGGTGAAGGGCTGGCGGAAGCCCTGCTACCTCATCGCCGATGAGCACGTGGACGACCTGGGGGAAATCCTGGCTCCGGGGCTCTGGAAGCGGTATGGCCCGGGGAAGGACCCTCGGTGCGCCGGGTGCATGTTGCATTCGGGGTTTGAACCCCAGACGGTGCTGGAGCTCCTGAACAAGCCGTGGACCCTTATCCCCGCGTTCCGCAGGAGGGCAGGATGATCGTCGCCGTGGCGGCGCTGCGAACGGAGCTCCTGTTCGTGCGGGGGATGCGGCGGATCGCCGTGGGGGTGGGCCCCCGGTCGCGGAAGCGCCTCGCCGGGGCCTTGGAGAAGTTCCGGGTCCGGGGGGCGGTGATCCTCGGGTTCTGCGGCGCGACCCATGCACGCCTTGTCCCGGGGACCCTCGTCCTGGCGAACCGCGTACGGCACGGGGACGAGTCCCTGGGGTTAGCGGGGGAGCTGGTCACGGCGGCGCGGGAGAGGCTCCCGGGCGCGGAGGTGGGCCCTCTCGCCACTGCGGATGGGATTGCTGATGCGGTCGAAAAGGCCCGACTGTCCCTCGACGCCGTGGCGGTGGACATGGAGTCGTACCACCTCGCCGCCGAGCTTTCCCAACGGGGGATCCCGTACCTCGTGGTGCGGTGCGTGTTGGATCCCCTGTGGGAGGACGCCACCCGTCACTCCAAGCTCNCCCTCGCCGGGCGGGCCCTGACCTGCGCTCGCAGGTTGGGACAGGCGGTGCGAACGCTGTACCCGATCTTCATGGAGGTGAGATGATGGGTGACGTGACGCGTAATGCGTTACGCGTGACGGGCAAGGAAAAAACGCGTCACGTGTCACCCGTCACGCGTCACGTATTGGACGGGGCGATCGAGCGGGCGGTGAACTGGCTCCTGGAGCACCAGTACCTCGAGGGCTACTGGTGGGGGGAGCTGGAATCGAACGTCACCATCACCGCCGAGCATCTCTTCCTGACCCACATCCTAGGGATCGGGACCCAGGAGCTGTGGGAGAAGATTGCCCGCTACATCCTTTCCGAGCAGCGGCACGAGGGCTATTGGGCCAACTGGTACGGCGGGCCGGGGGAGCTCTCCACCACGGTGGAGGCCTACGTGGCCCTGAAGATGGCCGGAATGGATCCCGAAAGCCCCCCGATGCGGAAGGCCCGGGAGTGGATTCTGGCCCAGGGGGGAGTGGAGCGGGTCCGGGTCTTCACCAAGATCTGGCTGGCGCTCCTGGGGGAGTGGCCCTGGGAGGCGACGCCGATGCTCCCGCCGGAGCTGGTGCTCCTGCCCAAGTGGTTCCCGGTGAACCTTTACTCCTTTGCCTCCTGGGCCCGGGGGACGATCCTGCCGCTCGCGATCCTGCGGGTCTTGAAACCCGTCTTCCCCATTCCCGCACACGCGCGGATCGACGAGCTCTTCCCGCGGGGGAGGGAAAACGTCGACCTCTCCCTCCCCCGGAAGGGGAGCGCTTGGGGACGGTTTTTCTACGCCGCCGATAGGTTCCTGCGGGCCTTCGAACGCGTGCACATAAAGCCGTTGCGGCGCCGGGCCCTGAAGGAAGCGGAGGAGTGGATCGTGGCCCGCCAGGAGGCCGACGGCTGCTGGGGCGGGATCCAGCCCCCGTGGGTCTACTCCCTCATCGCCCTCTACGTCCTGGGGTACTCCCTCGAGTCCCCGGTGATGCGGAATGGGATCGAGGGGTTCGAGCGGTACGTCATCGAGGACGAGCGCGGGTTCCGGCTGCAATCGTGCATCTCCCCAGTGTGGGACACGGGCCTCGCCGCCATCGCCCTCCGGGACGCCGGGCTCCCCGCGGACCATCCCGCCCTGCTCAAGGCGGGAGAGTGGCTCCTGGGGGAGCAGATCTTCGTCGGCGGGGACTGGCAGG
>MTNL01000186.1 GCA_002010365.1 Candidatus Acetothermia bacterium JdFR-50
ACCACCATGGACGCTCGGTTCTGCAAGCGCACGGGGATCGCGCCGCTACATCTTGTCTTCAACACCCGCGACTCGTTCGTGTTCGCGCTCGAGCAGTTGAAGAGTTATCCCGTGCGGAAAGCCTACCTCCTCCTCCACCCGAGTTACGCCGCCCCGAGGGACCTTGTCTACCCGGCAGAGTGGGAGGAGGCTTTAGGGGAATTGGGGATAGAGGTGGAGTGGATCTCCAACCCCCGGCACTTCCCCGACGATCCCTATCTCCCCTTCTCCGCCACCGGGAAGCTCTCCGGAATTGTTCGAGAGTTCGCGCTTCCAACCCCTCTCTCCCTGTCCGTGGGAGAGTTGGAGGGAATTCCCTGAGCTGGGACCAAGGCCCGGTGGCCGTTTTCACCCACCAATAGCACGAACTCCATCCCGTAGGCCTCCCGGAGGTGCGAAGGGGTCAAGACATCCTCCGGCGGCCCCTGAACAAGGATCTCCCCCTCATGTAATAGGGCCACCCGGCGGGCGTAGAGGAGGGCGTTGGTGGGGTTGTGGGAGGTGACCAGGGCCGCGGTCTCCTGGGACGCGAACCCCCGCACCAGGGAAAGCACCGCGTGCTGGTGTTTGGGATCCAGGTGGGCATCGGGTTCGTCCAACAGGAGAAACCTCGCCTCCTGGGCTAGTCCACGGGCGATGAGGACCAAGCGCATCTCGCCCCCGGATAGCTCGGTGTAGGGCCGGTTCACGAGGTCAGCGAGCCCCACCACTTCCAAGGCCCGCAGGGCGGCACGGCGGTCCTCCCTTCCCGGAGCGGAGAAGGTCCCAAGATACGGTGCCCGCCCCATGAGAACCACCTCCAGCACGCTGTAGCCGAACACCGGTCGGTGGACCTGGGGGACGTACCCGATCTCCCGGGCCCGTTCCCGCGGGGAAAGCTTGTACAGGTCCGCCTCGCCGAGGAGAACACGCCCCCGCTGGGGCCGCCGCAGGCCGCAGAGGCACTCGAGGAGCGTCGTCTTCCCCGAGCCATTAGGGCCGAGGAGGAACAGGATGTCACCGGCCTCGATACGCACCGACACCTCCCGTAGCGCTGGCTTACCGGGGGCGTAGGCGTACGAGATCCCCCGGGCGACGAGCCTCATCTCCACCCCCCTCCCCGAGCGAGATGCCGCATGAAAAGGGAGAAGAACGCCGGTACCCCCACGATCCCGGTGAGGACCCCCAGGGGGACCTCGCTGGGAAGGAGCGACCGGGAGAGGAGGTCGAGCACCACCAGGAACCCGGCGCCGAGTCCCGCTGCCGCGGGGAGGACGCGGGAGTGGTCAGGACCCACCAGGGCCCGGGCGGCGTGGGGGGTGATAAGGCCGATCCACCCTATCATCCCCGCCTGGGACACCGCCGCCGCCACGAGCAACGTCCCCGCAAGCACGACCCCCGTACGCAGCCGCGCCACATCCACCCCTAGGGCCGCGGCCTCCCTCTCCTCCAAGGAGAGGACATTCAATCTCCACCGCAACAGAAAAAGGGGGCCTGCCCCCACGAGACAGAGAGGGAGGAGCTTCCCCACCGTGTCCCATCGCGTCCCCGAAAGGCTCCCCAGCAACCAATAGGTGATAGCGGGAAGTACATTCAGGGGATCGGCCACGTACTTGATCACCCCAAGGAACGCGCTGAACAACGAGCCCACCAGGATCCCAGAGATGACCAGGACGAGGATCGAGCCCCCGAAGCGCCATGAGATCAACACTACCAGGAATACCGCCAGGAGGCCGAAGGCGAAGGCAAACCCATCCACCAGGTACCACGGCACCCCGAGGAGCAATGCCAGCGCGGCCCCGAAGGCCGCACCGGCGCTCACCCCAAGGATCCTCGAGTCCACCAGGGGATTCCTGAAGACCCCCTGGAACGCCGCCCCCGCAATAGCCAGATTGACCCCCACAAACGCCGCTCCCAAAGCTCGGGGGAGCCTTACCCCAAGGATCAGGGCCCTGGAGGTGGGAGAAACCCCTCTCAAGGAGAGGAGAGATCGCGCCACCTCCTCGAAGCCCACGGGATAGCGGCCGACGAAAAGGGAGGCAAAGATGGCCGCGACTGGGAAGAGGGCGAGCGCGACCCAAACTCCTTTCCTCACCCTCCGATCACCGCGATGAGATCCTCCGGGAGCTCGTACCCATAGAATTCCCGGTAGAAATCTCCAGCCTCGGCGACGACGTCGATCCCGAGGTCCCAGTGGAGCTTGGCCGCCATCCACAAAAGCCCCAAGAACGACTCCGGGGTGGGGATGTCCCATGGCGCGAACACCCGCGGCATCTTGTGGACCCGCCCCTCACGCACCGCCCGGACCGCTTGCCACACCGGGTCCGCCAGGAGCCCTGCGGGGGTGACCCTGCCGTAGGGGGCGATGAAGATCACCTCGGGATCCCAGAGGAGGACCTGCTCGATATCCACATCCTGCCAGTAGCCCTTGAGACCTTCGGTCACGGATACGCCGCTGGCTAGCCTGATCAGCTGGGTTTGGTACATTTCCCCGCTCGCCACCCGCAGTGGGCGCGTCCCTACAAATAACACCCGGGGAGAGGGGAGTTCCCGCGCGGAAACGAGCTCCGCGATTCGTTTTACGTTTCGGTCCAAGTACGAAATAAG
>MTNL01000150.1 GCA_002010365.1 Candidatus Acetothermia bacterium JdFR-50
GACCAGCGCGGGCCTTTTCGCCTTTGGACTCTACAAGCTCGCCGCGTTGATCGCCGGGACCTAGCCTTCCTTTCCCCGCACGAGATTTTCCAGGTACTCCTTGATCTCCTCGAAACCGTAGATGGTCCGGCCCGCCTCGTAGTCCTCAAGCCAGGCTTCGGCGATGGTATCGTCCCGGCGGATCTCGATGTCGTCTATCCCCAGGGCCTCCACCAGGTCTTTGGCTTCGAGTTCGATCTCCCGGTTTTTTACCCGGAACAGAAAGCGCGGTATCCGCATCCTTCTCACCTCCTTTGACACGTATTCCGCCCACCGAAAAAGTGATTTTTTCACGATTTTCTGAAAAGAAGATTTATGCGGCGAACTTTATTGATGCAAGCTCTATGAATTCGCCCCCACCGGGTTCTCCTTAGGGATTCTCATAAACTGCACGAGGGTCAAGGAAAGCGTCACGATCCCTACGCCCATGAGAAAAGGAGCTTTAGAGCCAAACAGGGCCCAGATGGTCCCCCCGATCACCGGGATCACCACCGCCGAAATGTGGTTCAGGGTCTGTTGCAGGGAAAGGTTGCTGGTCAATTCCTCCTCCGAGACGGCGATCTTTTGAAGATAGGTGGAATTAGCCATGCTCGTGCCGAAGATAACGTTGTCTACTACGAACAAAGCATAAAGCAGAGGCAAATAAGAGAGATATGCATACCCCAAGAAAACGAAGATAAGGAGGGCGAAGCCCACGGAGAGGACCGTGCGCTCCCCCAGGCGGGAGACCAGCTTCCCGATCCACTGGTACGCGTAGGTATTCACCAGGCTGTTGGCGAGAAAGAGGAGGGCTGTGGTCTGGACGGGAATCCCATACTTCTTAACCAGGAGAAAAATAGCGAAGGTGGTGAAGATGTGACGGCGGCTGCCGAGGAGGAAAGCCAGGGCGTAGTAAAGCCAATATCGTTTCCTGACACGGACTTGCCGTTGCGGCGGAAGTCCTTCCTCCCCAAAGCGGAAGGGGAGGAGCCCAAGGCCCACCAGCGCGGCCGCCGCCCCAACCCCCCAGAAGAGGTGCCGGTAACCCACCCTATTGGCCAACAGAAAGACCATCCCGGTGGCGAGGAGGGCAGCTACCGCTCCGAGGCTTTGCAGCTGGCCCAGGGTCTTGGGGGCCGCGCGCTTCTCCACGGCCATGAGGAGCACTGCGTTGCTGGCAGGAGTGAAGAAATGGAATCCCACGCTCATCACCAGAGTGCCGAGGAGCAATGTGGACACAGTGGAGGCCCATCCGGTGAGGGCGATACCAGCCCCGAGGACCGCGATGCTGAGTGCCATGAGCCGGGTCTCGGTTAGGGCGAGAACCAAAAATCCCACCATGAATCCCAATAGCCCGGGAACCTCCCGCACCGCCTGGATCCCTCCGATTTCCGCCGGCCCCACCCCAATGGTCTCTACGGCGAAGTTGTTGAACAAGGCCTGCCATACCCGAAAGCCGAAGTACATGGCGAAATTAGCGAGGATGAGATAGACAGCGAGTCCTCGATTTCGATGCAAGAGTTCACGCATGCCCTTCTCCTCAGGCTCGAATTCTACTCCATGAACCAAAATTCCACAGTGTCCACAATTTGTGTTATCGGCTTCGTGCCTCAGTCCGCGACTCCACAGCGCAGCACGAATACAGCAATTCCCACTAAAAAGCGCTGGGTCTTGTGATACGTTTCGTATGGGCCACACACCTTCTTCCCCACCGGGGGCCGACTCTCCCCCCTAATACCCAAGCTTGTTAGAGGGCCAAATTTTCGCTAAGAAAATCGGACCACAGCCACGTACACGAAAAGGGGTGATCATACGGTGAAGGTCCTGCTCATAAAGGAAGTACCTAACCTGGGAGTCCCCGGGGACGTGGTGGAAGTGAAGGACGGCTACGCCCGCAATTACCTCATCCCCAAGAAGCTCGCTGTCCCCCCCACGCCCCACAATGTGGAGCGATTCCGCAAGCTAAGGGAACAGTACGAGCTGGAACTGGCGAATCGCCGTACCCGAGCTCGAACCTTGGCGGAGAAGCTCCAGGGGGCGGAGCTCGTCTTCGGCCGCAAGGTCCACGACGTGGACAAGCTCTACGCCGCTGTCCGGCCTCACGACGTGGCCAAAGCCATCCAGGAGAAGTTCGGGGTTGAGATCGAAGCCGCGAAGATCGTGATGGAACCCATCGAGCTTCTGGGGGAATACGAGGTCCAAATAAAGCTTTACGAGGACATCGCTGCCACTGTGAAGGTCAAAGTGGAGCCCATCGACTGAATGTCCCTAAGGAGGGATGCCACCCGGGCCGCGCTGGGCACCGCGGCCTCGCGGGCGCTCGGTCTGGCCCGGGAGGTGACCTTGGCTCATTTCTTTGGGGCCACCGGTAGCCTCGATGCCTTCTGGATAGCCTTCCTGGTCCCCAACATCCTTCGACGGCTTCTGGGCGAGGGGGGTATTGCCATTGCCTTCGTGCCCACCTACCTCGCCCAGGAGCGGACAGGCGGGGGACGGGAGTTCCTCCGCGCCTCTTTTACCTTCGCCCTGATCTTCTTCCCCTTCCTCTGCCTCGCGGGGAGCTACTTCGCCCCGGAGTACGTGCCGCTCCTGGCCGCGGGGTTCCC
>MTNL01000148.1 GCA_002010365.1 Candidatus Acetothermia bacterium JdFR-50
CGGGGGTACGANCNCCCCCCGCCGATGGAGCGGGACGTCTACGCCATGGACGAGCGGGAACGGAAGGAATTGGGGATCGAGGAGCTACCCGGTTCCCTGAACGAGGCCATCGCCGAGATGGAGAAGAGCGAGCTGGTGCAAAAGGCCCTGGGGGATCACATCTTCGCCAAGTTCATCGAGAACAAGAAGATCGAGTGGGATCTTTACCGCGCCCAGGTACATCGGTACGAGCTCGAACGATACCTCTCGGTGCTTTGAGTTTGGGATGGAATTTCGCCCCCCGCGCCCATTGCGCGGCGGGGGCAGGGCGATGGAACCATTATTGGCGGCAGACGTGCCTGTCCCCTACCTTGGTCCTTGGGGCTACCGTGACGTTCTCCCAATATCCATCGATGCAATCCGTGGACGGATTGTAAGTCCCCACTGACAACTAGGTGTTCCCGGTAGGCGCGTAGGCGAACATGATCTGCACCTCCCGGGAGGAAGAGTCAAAGGACCCCGACATGATGGAACAGGAAGCCCCGGTTATGTAGGCCGTGCCCGTGAGGGCTCCGGGACCGGATTGGTTGAGCGCGAGTTCCAACTGGAAGCGGTTGTTGAGAGCATCCCAGAGATCCCTACCCAACGGCCGCTTAGGCTTATGTGCCTACGGTGATGGTCTTCCGCAGCGAGGTCCGAGGTCCCACAGCCGTCCGTGACCGTGAGTTTTACGGTGTAGGTGCCGGGCAACTGGTAAGTGTAAGTGGGGTTAGAACCGGTCCCCTTGGTGCCGTCGCCAAGGCCCATGTTTGTGAAGTGATCCCGTCGGGATCGGTGGAGAGGTCCGTGCCGAGGGTTCAGAGGGGGTCCACGTGAAGTCTGCCAGGGGAGGAGACGAGAAGAAACGGCATCCCGCCAACCCCAAGGGCAGGAAGCCGAACAGGCCCGAGATAAGAAACCTCCGCGTCCTTTTGCCCCCTTTTTTCACCTCCTGGATTTCGTGGCCGCATTATAGCCCCCATAACCCCCTCTGTTTTGGAACGGTGATGGAGCAGGGGATGGGATTGTCGCAGAGGTACATCGCTGTGGTACGGAGAAGGTGGCTTCCGGTTTTTTTCTACAAATGGGGGTTGGTCCATACTGTCCACGGTATGGGTTCCCGTTCTCTCCATACTCAGCTGAGCTTGGAAATTGAGATTTCGAATTTCGTGGACCCGCGGCAATATGGTGCCCGTTTTCAGCCGAGGGCTTTCGACATCGTTCACACCGGCGGCAGAGGGGGAGCCGTTTGGGGTAATGCCTCCGTAGGCGAAAACGTTTCCCCTAGGAGATCCTCGTAGGCGCCCATGGTGGCGGCGTAGCTCCAGGGAGTGATCACGAAGCCCGAAGACAGGATGATCACCGTTTCCCAGGCGGTTTTATCGGCGCTTTTCCTCAAAAAATCCAGGGCAGCGTTGAGGACCAAGAAGAAGAGGACGAGGAGAAGCAAAGAAAGCCGATACCCCCGGGTGACTTCCACGCTCTTTTGGAGCGCCTCCGTTAAGCGGAGGTTCCTGTCTATAAGGATGATGTCGGCGAAAATGTACGTCATGGCGAGGATAACCCCTGGTACGACGAGGAAGAGCAACCCCGCGCCCACGGCTAAATAGTAAACCAACGTCACCGCGATCACTGCCAAGGGCCGACGAAAGGGGTAAAGGAGATCGTACACGGAGGGGCGTTGCTTCCGCACCAGTTTCAAGATGTAGTATTGGTACCCCAGGTAGAGCATTGTGCCCACGGTGAAACTCAGGACGATAAGCACCGCGATAAGAACCGGAGGGATTTCGCCCCCGCGCATGTCCCCCGGTGAAGGGGCCGAGAGGAAAGGGAATAGGGGTAGGCCCCCGCCCAGGGCCATGAGGAGGCAGTAAAAGGCCGTCAGGGCCAAGGCTCCCAGGATCATACGCGGCCAATTCGCTAGATAAACACATAACCCCACCGCAATCCATTTCAATGCCCTTACCGCCCCCATCTCCATCGCCAGCATAGGGAGGAGAAGGAGTTGAGGCAAATTTAATTATTCGGACGCCTTGGGTATATTTGGGTTTGTGAAGGGGAAATCTGTGGGTGTAGCGTGGATGGCGGCCGTGTTGCACGGCCTGAACGACGGTTACGGTGGGTTCCTCTCGGCCTTGATGCCCCTCCTTATCGAGCGGATGGGACTCTCTTTAACCTTGGCCGGGACCTTGGGCTCCTTACGCATGGTGGCGGCATCCTTCGCCCAACCATTAGCGGGGCATCTGGCCGATAAGTTGGGTTACAAGTTCTTCCTCCTTTTGGGTCCTGCAGTGACCTGTACCGTCATGGCGCTTCTGTTTCATTTTCCGGGATACCTTGCCCTGGGAGCGGCCCTCTTTTTGGCGGGCCTGGGGACCGCCGCGTTCCACCCCGCGGGAGCTGCCCTTGCGGGCACGGGTAAAGGGGCACGGGGCTATGCTATGTCGATCTTCATCGCCGGAGGTACCGTCGGGGCCGCCTTGGGGCCCCTCTTCATCGGTTGGTTCGCGGAGAAAGTTGGGGTCACATACATGGAGTGGCTTCTCCTACCTGCCCTGGTGGTATTGAT
>MTNL01000248.1 GCA_002010365.1 Candidatus Acetothermia bacterium JdFR-50
GGACCGTACCCACCGGCCGATCGAGGAGTCTATTGAGGAGCTGCGCCGGGTGGTGGTGGAGACCTTCGAGGCCGGGGGAAACGTGATCATCCCCTCCTTCGCCCTGGAGCGCACCCAAGAGGTCCTCTACATCCTATATCGGCTCTGGCGGGAGCGGAAGATCCCCAAGTGCGAGATCTATCTCGACTCCCCCCTGGCTACGGCGGCCACCCGGATCTTCGAGAAGCACTCCGAGCGCTTCCCGGAGACCGCCCGGCGGGTGTTCCGTAAGAAGAGGAACCCGTTCGCGTTCGAGCTCCTGCGCTACACCCTGACCCGACGAGCATCCAAGAAGATCCCCAGCGACCAGGGGGGCGTGATCATCATCGCCGGAAGCGGCATGTGCACCGGGGGCCGGATCCTCTATCACCTGAAAACGAACCTCCCGCGGCCCGAGTCCTCGGTGGTGTTCGTGGGATACCAGGCCGAGGGAACCCTGGGGCGACAGATCCTGGACGGGGCGGAACGGGTGGAAATCATGGGCTCCATCGTCCCGGTGCGGGCCAACATCGTGCGGATCGAAGGGCTATCGGCCCACGCCGACCAGGGGATATTGGTGGACTGGGCACTGCACGCCGATCCAGAGCTGATATTCCTCGTACACGGTGAAGACCGGGCCCTGGCGGCATTGGCGGAGCGTCTCATATCCCACGGGTACTCCGTACACATCCCCGCTTGGCACGAGACGGTGGAGGTCTGACCTTCGAGCCCACCGACCTCCCTTTCCGTTGCCCAGTGAGTTCGTGTCGGTTTATAGACCCTCTTGATGACAGGGAAGCCAAAATGCTCTGAGTACCGCTGCTACGGCAGCTCAACCGGAAGGATTCCAGGGCTCGCGAGCCAGGCGCTCCTTGAGCTCGACGATGGGACGCACGGGGGTGGGATCGACTCCGTTCAGGAGCGCTAAATAGGCGCTCACCCAATCCCCCAAATAAAGGAGCGAGAGTGCCTGCGCCAGCCGTCCCTCGCCCTCACCATGGACCTCAAGGAACTCCAGGCCTCGGCGCCGCAGCACCTCCTTCAGGGCTTCCACCCGGAGGGCCACCCGTGGGTGGTCTTGGGGGGTACGTAGGAAGACTCGCAAGAGCTCGGGGCATAGCTCCCCGGCGAGCTCGTAGCCCACGATCTCGTTATGGCAGAGCTCGGGGAGCTCAGCGGAAAAAGCCGGCTGTTTAGCGTTCTCGTTTATCTGAGTCCGCCAGCGGAAGGCCACCGGTCCCGTGGTGCCGGTAGTGCCGTAGACCACCGGGATCCTCCCCCGGAGCCTCTGGGCGAGCTCCTGGGCGCGGTTGGGGGAGCACCTCGGGGAAAGTTCCCCGGACATGTGGGAGATGACTCCGAGGGCCTCGTCCACCCCTTCGGCCCGGAGCCCGAGCCCCTCCAGCGCCCCGAGGAGGGTGAAGAGGAGGTGGCCCAACGCGGCCCGCGGTTGGAACCCTTTCGGAATCCCGATCCAGGGGATCCCTCGTTCCCAACAGAGTTCCTTCAGCTTCCCGCCAGAGGAGAACCCGAGGGCCCTGCGGGTGTACATGAGCCCTTCCGAGAAAGCGGCCAGGGTCTCCTCGGTATCCCCGGAGTAGCTCACCGCCACCAGGAGCGTCTCCTCCCCGATATACGTCGGCACCCAGTAGTCCCGGACGGCGATGACCTCGACCCCCGGGAAGGCCAACTTCAGGAGGCCACCGGTGATGCCGGAACCTCCCATACCTACCACAAGGATCCTCTCAAACCCGGAAAGCTCCTGTGGGAGCTCCGCCTCCCGCCCTCGCTCCAAGGCCTCGCGACACTGCTCCGGGAATCCCTCGAGGACGCGGCACATCCCGGCGGAGTCGAGCCCTAGGAGTTTCTCCCAATCGGGCTCCCGGGCGAAGGCCCGGGCGATTTCCCGGACCTCCTGGGCTCGGTCCCGCCGGGCCACGAGCAATGCCCCCGGGGCGTCCACCACCGCGAGGTCATCCACCCCCAAGAGGCCCACCTGCTTCCGCCCCAGGGTAACGACGATGTTGTCCTGGGAATCCTTCGCGGTAATTTCCGCGCCGGCGTGGGCGTTGCCCGCACTGTCCTTCTGGGAGGCTTCCCAGATGGCATGCCAGTCGCCCAGGTCGCTCCAGCCGAAGGAGACGGGGATGGTGGCAACACGGTCGGCTTTCTCCATCACTCCGTAGTCGATGGAGGTCTCCTCGGCCGTGGCGTAGGCCTCTCGCACCGCTTCACTCCACGAATCTTTGCCGATATGGGATTGCAGTTTTTCGAGGGCGGCGGCGAGCCTGGGGAGATGCTTTCGGATCTCTTCCTGGATCCGGGAGAACTTCCAGATAAAGATCCCTGAGTTCCAAAGGAAATTACCCCGGGCGAGGTAATTCTCGGCGGTCTTCCGATCCGGTTTCTCCACGAACCGCACCGCCTGGCACACGGTGAGGCCCTCGGCCTCGAAAAGGGGAGTTCCCGCCTCGATGTAGCCGTATCCCGTGGCGGGGTAAGTGGGGCGGATCCCCAAGGTCACCAGGTACCCCTCTCCCGCGGCCCG
>MTNL01000147.1 GCA_002010365.1 Candidatus Acetothermia bacterium JdFR-50
GAGGTCGAACTCGGTGGAGAGAAGAAGCTCCTGGGTTGGAGGATAAAAACTCGCCCTGAAGCCCACAGTTCCGAGATCACCCACGAGACCCACCCCTCCCTGGACCCACGACACCCTCCCTTGAGAGAGGGAGATGCCCGCATCCAGGGAAAGGGGTTCGAGGGTGAGGTACGCTGCGATATCGCTGCGGAAGCACTCCTCCCACGTAACCCTGGCCTGCAAGGAAAGGACATCCCATGCAAGGAGGGTTCCCAAACTCCCCCCCGTAAGCCCGGTAATCCCGAAGGAGAGGGCCCCCACAAGGGAGAGGGGAGGAAGGGAGAACTCACCCCCCAGCGAGGCCTCCCAGATGCCCGTGGTCTCTACCCTGAGCTTCGTGGAAAGGCCGAAAGTTTCGAATCGTAGAGAGCTTCCCACCTCCCCATACTTGAACCCCGTGTCCTCCCAGCGGCCGCTCAGGGAGGCCGACACCGGCTCTCCGTTCCAAAAGAGCACGAGTTCCAGGGAGGTGAAGCCTTCGGGGGAAAGGACCAACGCCTGATGTATCCCCGGGCCGGCGAGGGCTGAAATCCCTAGGAGAATCGCACCCAGGAGGCTCCACGTACGCCTAATCCGCATCTTGTCAGCCCCTTATGTACGAGGGATCGGGGCAAGACCTCCCGGCCATATAGATCAGGGCTCGTAGGAGGGGATTTCTGGCTTCACGACAGTTGTGGACGCTCCGGGCCCGGGGTTGTCGGCGCAGAAGCCACTTGGCTCCATCACTGAATTCGCACTTCCCTCGGGCAAGATAGAGCCGCAGTCTCCTGGGGGGCAGAGGCCCAGGGCGTGGCCGAGCTGGTTGGCCAGGTGCCCGTGGTTGACCGGACCACACCGGGGACACAAATCACACGGGACGTCGAGTTGGAGCTCGTTGGTGACGATCTTGGCCGAGGCGGTGCCGAGTGCTCAACACCAGCCCCCTCCGGTCCGCAAGGCAAGATCCCTGGCAAACTCCGCCGCCACGAACACCTCCACCGAATCGGGCACATCCACGATCCGGGCGAGCCTCTTTGCCTCCTCTTTGGAGTCTATAACCCAGCAATCCGGGTTATTTATATAACGGGGCGAGAGCGCTTGGAAAGTGATACACCGCACGTCTCCGCAGCGGCTCCACATTCCCTGGGCACGGCACATCAGCTCAGAGAAGCTTCCGCCAGAGCTCTCGCGCCCCCTACGTATGAAGACCTGTTGGATCTTGAGCACCTCCACCCGTTGCGCGCCGCAGAAGAGTTCGAAGCGCTTTAGCGGAATCTCAATGTCCCGGATCTCTCCCAGAATCGAACGGGAGAGGGAGAAGGAGGTCTTCCCTTCCAAGGAGATCTCCTTCCCACCTGGAGATCTCCCCAGATCCTGCCTTCCAACACGCCTTCCATGGGCTCGGTGTAGGAGAGAAGTTTGCAAATTCCCCTGCTCCTCTACCTCCTTGAAGCCCCTTATCCGATCAATGAAGGGATAGTGCAGCTCGACCTGGAACTTGGCATATATCCGACCGTTCGTCTCGTCGTACTCCACCTCGGCGGGGGATTTGAGAAGCACCAGTCCAATAACCCCAGTGTTGCCCTTTGAGATGCGCACACCTCGGGGCACGGTGAGATTGAGTTGGGGAAAGTAAAACCGCGGTCCGGCCTTCCGCGGAAGCTCGAGCACGATACTTCCTTCCACGAGGGCCCCCTCCTTATCCCGGAAGATGATGAGAGCACCCGTGACCTCCATTTCGCCCAGTAGAAACGCGCATGCAAGCTTGGACGCACTATAACCGGAGGTCTGGAAGAGAAAAACCGCGACCAAAAGGCCCAAGTACACTACTACCTTGGACTGGTGTAACAACCTCGTTCTCATGCCCCTCTCATTCACTCAGTCCCGGAAGCCTACGTCGGAAAGCCACCGAAACCTTTGGGGATTTTTAAAGATCTCCTCCACCTCGCCCGTGGAAAGATCGACGACGTAAATGGACCCGCGCCAATTGGCGAAGTAAACCTTTCCCCCACGGACCACAAACCCCTTGATGGGCTCACGGTGGGTGAGGACCACTTCCAAACCACCATCTACCGCTTTGTAGATCCGTCCTGGGGCTACGTTTCCCGAGCTGAAATAGAGATTTCCATCCTCGTCGAAGGCAAAGTCTCCGGCCCACCTCTTGTGGACCTTGTAAAACAGCACCGGACGGTTCCGGCTATCCAGGTAATAAATCTTCCCGCCCCCTGCGCCGGTGGCCTCACTGAAGAAGAGCCTCAAGCGGGGACCGGGGGCGGGGGTCCCGGTGACGGGCTCCGGGCCGAAGGCTATATCGCGGACGTAGGTGGTGTGTTCGTAAACCACCGCCTCCTCCGTCCAACGGTCGCCGAGCCATGTAACCAGGAAGATCCCCTTGTCGTTGGCGTTCACGTAGTAGAGTTTCTCCGGGATCCCGGGGTGGAAAACGAAGCTATAGAGCTGACCTCGGGAGCGCGTGTAGAAAACGGAGATATCGTTGGTGAGCACGTTGAATCGGTAGACCGAGCCTGGGTTTTCCGCGGCC
>MTNL01000128.1 GCA_002010365.1 Candidatus Acetothermia bacterium JdFR-50
CGGGGCCTCGGGATACCCTTTGGGTACGAGATACTTGCACACCGTGGCCTCGCGGGCGAACTCGATCTCCCTCACCAGGTCCCCCGCGGCCACGGAAGCGAAGACCTCCAGGGGATCGGTGAGGAGGAGGGCCAGCACGTTCATCGCCTCGGGATCCCCGAAACGGACGTTGAACTCGATCACCTTGGGGCCCTCGGCAGTCTGGATGAACTGGCCGTACAGTACGCCCCGGTAAGGGACGCCGGTGACCTCCCCCAGCTTCCGGATGGTCTCCTCCACGATCCCCAACGCAGTTTCGAAGTCGTCCCGGGACACGAAGGGGAGGAGGTGATCGGCGCAAGAGTAGGATCCCATCCCCCCCGTCATGGGTCCGGTGTCGCCCTCACGGGCGTACTTGTAGTCCTGCACCAAGGGCATGGGAAGGGCCCGTTTGCCGTCGGTGAAGACCATAAGTGAGAACTCCTCCCCCCGGAGCCGCTCCTCCACCAGGATCTTCCCTTCCCGTTCCAGGTAGGGACGGGCGTACTCCAGGGCCTCCTCCGGGCCGGAGAGCTGCCGCCCCATCACCCGTACCCCCTTTCCCCCGGTGAGGCCCACGGGCTTGAGGACCGAGTCGGGATGGGACCGCAGGTGGGCCACCAGGGCGACTGGGTCGGAGAAGATCCACCACTGCGGATACCCCCGTCCCAGGTGCTCCGCCATGAACGCCCGCATGAAGGCCTTGTCAGCCTCGAGCCGTGCCAGGGCCCGATGTGGTCCGACACAGGGGACCCCCTTCCCCTCCAGGGCGTCCACCGCCCCGGCGGCGAGGGGTGCCTCCGGGCCGAACACCGCCAAGTCGGGCTTGATGTGATGGGCGTACCGGGAGAGGGCTGGGATATCGGTTAGATCCCCCTCCCTACAGTCCTCGGCTAGGCTCAGGAGCCCAGGGTTCGGGGTGGCCATGTAGGCGAAGAGACGCGGCTCCCGTGGGGAGCGGCTAAGGGCGGTGGCGATGGCGTGTTCCCGAGCCCCGTGGCCCACCAAGAGGACCTTCATCTTCCCTCCCCCCGGACGTGCCTGACGGCGGCCATCAGCTCCCGGACCCGATCGGGGTCCACCGGGTTGTGGACGTCGCCGTCCCGTTTGAAGTAGCTCCCCACGATGGCACCGTCGGCCACCGCCAGGAGCTCGGGGACGCTGGCGGGGGTGATCCCGCTCCCCAGGAGGATCCTGGCGTCGGGAAACTCCTCCTTCAGTCGCCGCAAAAGCTCCAGAGGAGCCGCCTGGCCGGTTCGGGCCCCGGTGATGATCACCGCGTCGGCGCGGCCCCGCTCCAGGGCGTCCCGAGCTGAGTCGAGCACGTCTCGGGCGGGAACGACGTGGGTGTACTTGCCCTGGACATCGGCGAGGATCGTCACCCCTTCGGCCCCCAGAGACCGGCGCAGCCTCATGAGGTCCGGGGCCGCAGGGGGGAGGGGACCCATGTCCGATAGCAAAAGGTCCACGAACCCCTCCACCCGGATGAAGTCGAGTCCCAGGCACCAGGCTAGGTAGAGCTCGTCCTCGGCGTCGTTGAACAGGAGGTTCACCCCCACCGGTATATCCACGGCCTCCTTCACCCGGTAGGCCGCCACCGCCGCGGCGATCAAGGTGGGGATGGGCACTTTCCCGGTGGGGTAGGGATAGTCATGGAAGTTTTCCACCAGGATCGCGTCCACCCCGCCCTCCCGCAGGGCCTCGGCCTCCTGGAGAGCGAACCGCACGATCTCCTCCAGGGGCTCCCCCCCGTACCCCGGGGAGCCCGGAAGCGGCGGAAGGTGCACCATCCCAATGATGGGTTTTTTCGTCTCCCAGAGTCGTGACATCGACACCTATCTCACCCCCTCGTGACGTGCCAAGAACCCCTCGACCTCTTCCCGCGTGGGGCCATAGGCCCCCAGCCTCCCCGCGGACAGGGCTCCCGCGGCGTTACCCCACCGCGTCGCCTCCCGCAGCGTCCCTCCGCGGGCCAGGACGAAGAGGAAGGCGGCGTTGAAAGCGTCGCCACAGCCGGTGGTGTCCACTACCCGAACCGGGAAGGCGGGGAAGGAGAAGCCTTCCTCCGCCGCGGCCACGAGCGCCCCCCGGGCCCCGCGCTTCACCACCACCAGGGGGCATCTTCCCCGCAGGAGGTCCACGGCCCCCTCCAGCGTGTCGCGTCCGGCTAGGGCCCGCGCTTCCCCTTCATTGAGGAGGAGGGCGGATATGTGGGGGAATATAGGGACGAAGAACCCGAGCCCCCGGGCGGCCCCGGCGGAGCCGGGATCCAAGGCCAGGCGGGGGAGTCCCTCTCCATCCCGGTACCATTTTGCCAGCGTCTCCACCGTAGCGGGCAGGGGGTCCGCCACGTAGAGCCATAGGGCATCGCGGGCGTAGGCGAGGTCCTCTTCGGTGAGCTTCCGGAGGGCATTGGCCCCCCGGGTGTAGAGGAGTCGCCGGACGCCGTCCGGCTCCACCAGGGAAAAGGCGCGGCCGCTGGGCACATCCAAGACGAGTACCCGCCGAGTATCCACCCCTGCCGCGGCCAAGTG
>MTNL01000094.1 GCA_002010365.1 Candidatus Acetothermia bacterium JdFR-50
TCCATGAAGGTGATGAACGAGATCCGGGCCGATCGGGCCGGGGTGATCCGAGAAATCTTGGTGGAGGACGGAAGCCCGGTGGAATACGGGGAGCCTCTATTCAAGCTCTCCCCGGAGTAATCATGGAAAAGGTCCTCATCGCCAACCGCGGCGAGATAGCCCTCCGAATCCTGGAGGCGTGCCGGGAGGAGGGGCTCAAGGCGGTGGCGGTGTTCTCCGAGCCCGAGAGGGAGGCCCTGCACGTGAAGTTGGCCCACGAGGCGGTGTGCATTGGCCCTGGGCCAGCCAAGAAAAGTTATCTCAACATCGCTGCGGTCCTTGCCGCCTGCGAGCTTACCGGTTGCGATGCCCTCCACCCTGGCTACGGCTTCCTCTCCGAGAACCCGGATCTTGCTGAGGTCTGCCGGGACATGGGGATCACCTTCGTAGGACCTCCACCGGAGGTCCTGAGGCTGTGCGGGGACAAGGCGGCCACCCGGGAGCGGGTCTACCGGGCCGGGGTCCCCATCCTCCCGGGAACGGGGCCCATCGAGGACGAGGGGGAGCTGGTGAAGCGGGCCGGCGAGCTGGGCTATCCGCTCCTGCTCAAGGCGGTGGCCGGGGGTGGGGGGAGGGGGATCCGCCCGGTGAATTCTCCCGAAGATCTCGTCCCCGCCTTCCGCCAGGCCCAACGGGAGGCCAAGGCCGCCACCGGCGACCCCCGGGTGTATCTCGAGGCCTACGTCCCCTCGCCCCGACACGTGGAGGTCCAGGTCCTGGCGGACTCCCAGGGCCACATCGTCCACTGGGGCACCCGGGACTGCACCGTACAGCGGCGCCATCAGAAGGTGGTGGAAGAAGCCCCGGCCCCTGAGCTCCCCGAAGATATGCGCCGGGCATTGGGGGAGATGGCCATCCGGGCCGCCGAGGCGGTGGGGTTGGTGGGGGCGGGGACGGTGGAGTTCCTGGTGACGGAGGACCGGTTCTACTTCATTGAGATCAACCCCCGCATCCAGGTGGAGCACCCCGTCTCCGAAGTCCGGGTAGGCAGAAACTTGGTGCGGGAGCAGCTCCGCATCGCCAAGGGCGAGCCTCTGGGATATCAGCAGGAGCAGATCGAGTTCTGGGGCTGGGCCATGGAGTGCCGCATCAACGCCGAGGATCCTTACCACAACTTCCTCCCCTCCACCGGGAGGGTTCACATCGAGTGCCTCCCCGGGGGAATCGGGGTCAGGCTCGATACCCACATCTACCAGGGGATGGAGGTTCTCCCGTACTACGATTCGCTCCTCGCCAAGGTCATAACCTTCGGGGAGGACCGGGAGGAAGCCCGATTGCGCATGTACTCGGCCCTGAAGCGCTTCCGGATCTCGGGGGTGAAGACCAACGTGGAGCTTCTCCTCGAGGTGATCTCCCACCCCGACTTCGCCAGGGTTTTCCACACCACCGACCTCCTTGAGCGGATCCTCCCCCCCAGGTAGACTGACTTCGTGTTCGAGTCCTTAACCGAAAAACTCACGCAGATCTTTAAACGGCTTGGAGGGAAAGGAAAGCTCTCCGAGGATGACGTCAGGGAGGGCCTGCGGGAGATCCGCCGCGCCCTGCTTTCCGCCGATGTTCACTTCCTTGTGGTGCGGGAGCTCACCGAAAGGATCCGGGAGCGCGCTGTGGGGAAGGAAGTCCTCTCCTCCCTAACCCCCGCCCAGCAGCTCCTCAAGATCGTCCGGGACGAAATGGCCGCCCTCATGGGTGGGGAGGCTGTTTCCCTGAGGTTGCGGGGGCAACCGGCGCTGGTGATGTTAGTGGGACCCAAGGGAAGCGGGAAGACCACCACCGCCGCCAAGCTCGCCCTGTACCTCAAAAAGCGCGGCCGGCACCCGTTGCTTTTCTGTGCTGATCCCTTCCGTCCGGCGGCGGCGGAGCAGCTTCGGACCTTGGCGGAAAAGGTGGGGGTCGCGTTCCGGGGCGAGGGGCGCGATCCCGCGGCGGAGCTCAAGGAGACCGTCCGCGAGGCCCCTAAGATCCCTGCGGACACTGTTTTGATAGATACCCCAGGGTCCCTTCCCGGACAGGAAGAGATCCTGGACTTCCTGCGGGGGCTTGTGGATGGAGCCTCCCCCGGGGACGTTCTCTTGGTCCTGGACGCCCTGGTGGGTCAGGAGGCGGTGGAGATCGCCAAGGCCTTCCTTCCCCTCGGGACGACAGGGGTGATCCTAACCAAGCTGGATGGTGACGCCCGGGGAGGGGCAGCCCTCTCGGTGCGCTGTGCCACGGGCCTTCCCGTCCTCTTCGTGGGGATGGGGGAATACCCCCACGATCTCGAGGTCTTCCATCCGGCCCGGATGGCCGACCGCATCCTGGGGCTTGGAGACCTCGCCGGATTGTTCGAGCGGGTGGAGGAAGCGGCGGGGAAGGACCTGGAAAGGCTCTCCAAGAAGGTCCGCACGGGGGAGTTCACCCTCCAGGATTACTTGGAAGAATTGGAGGCCCTGCGCCGAGCAGGTCCCCTATCACAGCTCCTCTCCAAGATCCCTGGCTTCGGGAGGGTGGCGGACGACCCTGAGCTTGAG
>MTNL01000091.1 GCA_002010365.1 Candidatus Acetothermia bacterium JdFR-50
CCCGCGGTGCTGTACGAGGAATTCGACACCGAGGCACAGAAGAAATTTCGCAAGGGGGAGATATGGGCAGCCGTGGGGATCTCTCATGGGGGCAATCCCTTGGTCCGAGGGATCGACCTCCCCGAAGCGGTACGGTACGTGGTGTTCCTCGAGGTTCCGACCTTCCCCTTCCCTACGGAGATATCCTCCATTGTCCCCAGGCGGCTCCTCCCGCTACTTTTGGCGCTGCGGCACCTGCTCCTGGACGAAGAAGTGGAACGTGACCTGGAGTACTTACGACGCTACCTGGCCCTCCGAGAGGAGGACCTCCCCCGCTACCTCCGGATCAGGGAGCGCCTGGAGGGGATCGCCGCGCAGATCCGGCGGCTTTTTGCGGACGAGGCTGCCCTTCGTGAGCTCCGATCATCCGGGCCGTCTCCCTGGTGGAACGGGAGGGAGGAAAATTTCTCGCCGTGGCCGACGCCGCGGCCTACCTCCAGGTCTCAGGGCGCACCTCCCGCCTTTCTCCCTGGGGCCTCACCCGGGGGATCTCGGTGCTACTGTGGTGGGACGAGGCCCTCTTCCGTAACCTGAAGCGGAGGCTCTCGGTCCTCGCCGCCCAGGAGCTCGACTTCCTCCCGCTGCGAGACGCGGATGTGGCGGGGCTTTTGGCGGAGGTGGACCGGGATAGGGAGCGGCTGCAGCAGCTCCTGCAGGGCGAGCCCCCGAGGGAAACCCGGGAGCTCCTGCGGACCTCCCTCTTCGTGGTGGAGTCCCCGAACAAGGCCCGGACCATCGCCTCCCTGCGGGCCCTGGCCTTGGAGGTGGACGAGGTCCTGGTGGGGACGGACTCCGACACCGAGAGGGAGAAGATCGCCACGTGTACCTGACGTTACGGCCGTTCAACCCCTCCATCAGGAGATTGGAGTTCCACGAGGTACCCCCCCGGGCCATCCGGAAGGCCCTCGCCGTCCTCCGGGGGATCGCTGAGCCCCTGGTGCTAGCCCAGATAGTGCGCCGGGTAGCGGATCGCTGGGTGGGCTTTGCACTTTCCCAGCACCTGCAGAAGAAGTTCGGTTCGAGGTACCTCTCCGCCGGGCGGGTGCAAACGCCGGTGCTGGGGTGGGTGATCGCCCGGGAGGAGGAACGTCGGAGAAAAAAGGGCCTCATCGTGGCCACGCTGGGCGGGACGGAGGTCCGGTTCGAGCTGGAGGATCCGGGGGAAGCCCGGGCGGTCTTCGCCCGCCTGGGGGAGGTCCGGGCCGAGGGCGTCCGGGAAGCGGAGGAAGGCCTATCCCCTCCGCAGCCCTTCACCACCGGCACCCTTCTCGTCGAGGCCTCCAGGATCCTGTGGCTTCCGCCGGGGAGGGCCATGGCGCTCTCCCAAGCCCTGTTCGAGGCAGGGCTTATCACCTACCACCGCACCGATTCCCCGCGAGTCTCCGACGCCGGTCTCGCCCTCGCCCGCCGTTGCATCTCCGAAGCCTTCGGGGAAGAGTTCGTGCGGCCGCGGCGCTTTGGCGAGGGCGGCGCCCACGAGTGCATCCGCCCACGCGGCCCTTCCCTCCCGAGGACCTGCGGGAACTCCTCGTCGCCGGGCGGTTGGAGCTCCAGGACCCCGGGGGGCGTCGCTGCTTTACGAGCTCATCTGGCGCCGGTTCCTCGCCTCCCAGATGCGCGAGGCGCAGGTGCGGAGGTTTTTCTTGCGGTTCTCCCTGGACGGGTTCGCGGCGGAGCGGGATTTCGTCGTGGGGATCGTGGAGCACGGCTTCGATCTCGTCTCCCCCGTCCCCGTGGCCGAACTCCCTGAGGAGCTCCGGCTGGAGCCCCGCGAGTTCAGGGAGGTCCCCGCCGCCCTGCCCCTTACCCAGGGGGAGCTTGTGGCTCTGATGCGGGAGCGGGGGCTGGAGCGGCCCTCCACTGACGCCCGAATCGTGGAGACCCTGCTCGAGCGCCGTTACGTGGTGGAGCGGAAGGGGTTCCTCTTTCCCACAAAGCTCGGCCGCGAAGTCCACGTCTATCTCGTGGGGAAGTTTCCCCGCTGGACGGGAGAGGAATTCACCCGGGAGCTCGAGGCCCGCATGGACGCCGTGGAGGAGGCCGGCTGGATTACCAAACAGTGCTCAGGGAAATTCGTTCGGTAGTGGAAGAGTGCCTTCAAGCTTGACCTCCGCTGTCAGTGGCCCTAAATTTTTAGCACCCGAGGCAGGTGAGTGCTAAATGCGGGAGCGCCGGCAATTGATCCTCAAAGAGGTGGTGGATCGGTACATCAAGACCCGGCGGCCCGTCTCCTCTAAAGAGATCGTGGAGGTGTACGGGCATCGCTGGTCCTCCGCCACCATCCGCAACGAGCTGGCCGCCCTGGAGCGGGAGGGGTATCTCTACAAGCCCTCCCCTTCTGCGGGTCGGATTCCCACTGCCAAGGGATTCCGCTATTTCGCCCGGTGGCTGTTGGAGCTGAGCGAGCTCCTGAAGGAACAGGTAACCGAGCTCGCCGAGCCATTTGGGTTCGTGCCCCAGGAGGTCCGGGAGGTGTTCCGGCTCGGGGCCCATGTCCT
>MTNL01000130.1 GCA_002010365.1 Candidatus Acetothermia bacterium JdFR-50
GGTTTTATAAAGCTCCTGGAGGACCTGATGGCGATCTACGATGTCCTGGGAATCTGCAAGTTCTCCCGCCACATCTTCTTCCTGGAGGGCCTCCCGGAGATGGTGGAGGCGGCCACGGGGTTAGAGCTAGGCGGGACCGAGCTGTTGGCGGTGGGGGAGAGGTTGATAAACCTCGCCCGGGTCTTCAACGTGCGGGAGGGCCTCACCCGGGCCGACGACCACATCCCGCCGCGGGTATATCGGGACCCCATTCCCGAGGGACCCTCCGCCGGGGACCGGGTATCCCCGGAGGAGCTCCAGGCGATGCTGGACGACTACTACGCCGCCCGGGGCTGGAGCCGAGACGGCGTTCCCCTCAAGGCGGTGCTCCTCGCCCTGGATCTCCCGGAGCTCGTGGACCTGGGCGCCGGGCACGTGGGCTGAGGGTAATGCCATGGGAGATCTACTCCTCGTAAATGTCGGGGAGCTCGTCACCCCGCGGGGCGCCTCCCCGCGGGGTGGCTCGGCGCAGGGGGAGCTCCTGCGCCTGGATAACGCCTTCCTCGCCATCCGGGACGGCGTGGTCGCGGACCTCGGGCCGATGAAAAAGGTCCCGCGGGACTTCCCCGGGGAGGTGCTGGACGCCAGGGGACGGGTCGTCACCCCAGGCTTGGTAGATCCCCACACCCATCTCGTCTTCGCCGGTTCCCGGGTGGAGGAGTACCTCCGGCGGGCCCGGGGGGAGCGCTACACCGGCGGGGGGATCCTCGTCACGGCCGAGGCCACGCGGGCCGCGAGCGAGGGAGAGCTGGTGGAGCTTGCCCTCCCCCGGCTCGAGCGGATGCTCCGCTGCGGCGTCACCACGGTGGAAGCCAAATCCGGCTACGGCCTCGCCCCCGAGGCGGAGCTGAAGATCCTGCGGGCGATCAGGGCCTTGAACGGGAAAGTGCCTCAACGGCTCGTCCCCACCTTCCTCGGGGCCCACGCCTTCCCGCCCGACTACGGGAGGGAGGAATACCTCGACCTCGTGGCCCGGGAGATGATCCCCCGGGTGGCCCGGGAAGGCCTGGCCCGGTTCTGCGACGTCTTCTGCGATAAGGGCTTCTACACGGTGGACGAGGCGCGGGCGATATTGGAGGAGGGGAAACGCCACGGACTCGTCCCGAAACTCCACGCCGACGAGCTCGCGGCGGTGGGGGCGGCGGAACTCGCCGCGGAAATTGGGGCCATCTCCGCCGACCACCTCCTCCACGTATCCCACGCCGGGATCCGGGCCCTCGCGGAGGCCGGAACGGTGGCGGTGCTCCTCCCCGGGACCGCCTTTGTGATCGACGAACCCTATCCCCCGGCGCGAAAGCTGGTGGAGTCCGAAGTCCCAGTGGCCCTATCCACCGACTTCAACCCCGGGAGTTCCCCCGTGCTCTCGCTCCCCTTCGTCATGAGGTTGGGGATCCTCAAGTTGAAATTGGCGCCGGAGGAAGTCCTCTGCGCCGCCACCCTGAACGCCGCGGCGGCCCTCGGGCTCGCGGGAGAGGTGGGAACCTTGGAGCCCGGGAAGGCCGGGGACTTCGTCGTCTGGGACCTGCGCGATTTCAGGGAACTCTTCTACTGGTTCGGGGACGACGTGGCCTGGCGGGTGGGAATCGGCGGGGAGGTAGTTTGGGCCTCGCCTTAAGGGCATATGCCAAGCTGAACCTCACCCTCAAGATCACCGGGCGCCGCCCGGACGGTTACCACACGCTGCGGTCGCTGGTAGTGGCAGTGGACTGGGCCGACGAGGTGCATCTCGAGCCTATCCCCCGGCGCCGGATCGAGATCCGGACGATGCCCGACCTTCACATCCCCCACGAAGAAAACCTGGTCTTCCGCGCGGCAAAGCTTTTGTGGGAGCGGTTCACCCCCCGGGAGGGAGTGCGGATCGTCCTCCTCAAGGACATCCCCATGGGAGCGGGCCTCGGGGGCGGCTCCTCCGACGCCGCCGCGACGCTCGTGGGATTGAACGAGCTGTGGGACCTGGGGTTGGACGCGGGGGGACTGAAGGAATTCGCTTGGGAGTTGGGGGCCGACGTCCCCTTTTTCCTCGGGGAGAGCCCGGCGTGGATGGAGGGGATCGGGGATATCCTCACCCCGGCGAGGGAAGGGATTCCCCCGGCATTCTTGGTGCTCGTCCCCCCTTTCGCCTGTTCCACTCCCGAGGTGTACCGCATCTACGATGAGCTCCCCGAGACAAAGCCCGGCCCATCGGAAAGATTTCCCAACGACCTGTGGCCCGCGGCCGTGGCGTTGCGGCCGGAGCTTTCCCGCTACGCCGAAGAGCTCCGGGGCTTGGGGGAGATCGGGGTGGGGATGAGCGGGTCGGGCTCGGCTTTATTCGCTGCCTTCGACAATGAGGACGCGGCGGAGTGGGCTATGGACGAGCTCCTGGAGCGACAGGTTGAGGGGAGGCTGCGGTTGGTACGTCCCCGCCCCCGCGGCTACGATTTCCCCCGGCCATGAAGATCGCCATCGATGGCCCCGCCGCCGCGGGTAAGACCACGCTGGCCAAGAGGCTCGC
>MTNL01000061.1 GCA_002010365.1 Candidatus Acetothermia bacterium JdFR-50
CAGATGGCTATATCCGGGGGAATGGTCCCCCCGCCCTCCCCCCCCTCGGCCGACTTCATGATCCGGAACCCGCGTTCGCCGTTGGGGGGGAGCTCATCCAGGGAGACCTGTGATATCTCCGCCAGGGGCGGTGCCTCCTCCTTCAAGGCGCGGAGGAAATCCTCTAGTACTTCCCGGGGCCCCTCCACCTCGATCTCCACCCCGGCGTCCCCTAGGTTCCGCACGTAACCGGCCAGGCCCCGCCCCACGGCGATGCGGTAGACAAACGGCCGGAAACCGACCCCCTGGACGGTGCCCGAGACGTGGATGCGGTAACGGATCATCGTGTCCCGGGATTATAAGCTCCCGCGCCCCACCAGGCGCCCGGTTATAATGGTCGCGTGCTCAGGGTGGGTTACGGTCTATTCATGACGGCGGTGGGCCTGGCGGTGGGGTATGCGGCCTATTGGGCGGTGCGGCTTCTTTTCCGGCTGAGCTCGGTCCCGCTCTTCCTCAAGGTCGTCGTCGCCCTGGCCTTGGTGGGACTACTCCTCATGATCTTGGGCCTCATCCGGGAGAAAGTGCGGCAGGGGAAGGAGGTGTGAGGTGATCGTCACCACCACTGAGGTTATCCCAGGCCATGAGATAACGGAGATTCTGGGTCTGGTACGGGGGAACACCGTGCGGGCGCGGCACCTGGGACGGGATATCGTGGCGGGCCTCCGGGGCGTCGTGGGTGGGGAGATAAAGGAGTATACGGATATGCTCTCCAAGGCCCGCGAGGAGGCGCTACAGCGCATGATCTCCCAGGCCGAGGAACTCGGGGCCGACGCGGTGGTGGGGGTGCGGTTCACCACCTCCCAGACCATGGCCGGGGCCGCCGAGATCCTCGCCTACGGCACGGCGGTGAGGCTCCGAAAGGGGCCCTGACCGGCGTCAAAGCCGGCCCCCGTACGAGTTGACGAGAAGCGATCTTTTACGCTACCTTTGTGTGTGCGTTGGCTCTGGAGCGTTGTCGGGGCGGTATTGGTGGGGGTAGCGGTAGGACTCTACTTCCTCTACTCCACCACCGAGATCGAACGGACCCTAAACCGGGGCGAATGGGTCCATATCCTGTTCGTAGGTCAGGATGCGGCGAGAGACGGTGGCCCCGAGGCCGATGCCATCGCGCTCCTCGGCATATCCCCAGAACTTGAGGGACCTGTTCCCTATTTCTTCCTCTCCTTTCCCCCGAACCTCCTCTGCTATCACGGGGGTGAGTGGCGTCCCCTGAAGGACCTCTACCGGGCCGGCGACCCCACGGACCTCATCTCCGCCGTCGAGGCCCTGGCCGGGGTGCAGGTGGACCGGTATGTGGTGGTGGATTTCGCGGATTTCCAGGAGCTAGTGGACGCCCTGGGGGGAATCGAGATCGTGGTGGAGAAGAACCTCTCCTACGTGGATCAATCCCAAGATCTGGTCATCGACATACCCGCCGGGAAGCAGAAGCTCGATGGGAAGAGGGCCCTCCAGTATGTACGTTATCGGGAGGGAGGGGACGAATACGGCCGCATGCAGCGTCAGCAGAAGTTCCTGTTCGCCCTGGCGGAGAAGCTTCGTGGCAAGGGGCTGGGCGCGGCCAGGACGCTGCTCAAGCTCCTGCTCCGGAAGGATGGGGGAGTGTATTCCGACATCGACTTTTTGGAGGCCCTTTATCTTGCCCGTCGGCTTTGGGATGTGCCGCTGGAGAAGAGGCTCTTCGGGCTCGTTCCCGCACGGGCCACCTCCGCGGGCTTGAAGCCGGACTTCGTGGGGTTGCGGAAGATCCTCACCGGTTGGGCCGAGGAGAAGCGTTTCTACACGCGGGATGAGATCGTCCTTGTGGTGCTCAACGGTTCGGGAGAGCGGTTTCTCGCCCGCCGCACCGGGGTCTGGTTGGAGGGCCGGGGGTTCCGGGTGGCCCGGGAGGGATGGGCGGACAGGCGCGACTACTCCCAGACCGTCCTGGTGGCGCTGACCGATGACGCGCGGAAGCGGGAGCTGGTCCTGGAGGTGTTGAAGCTACGTGCCCCCTCGGTGAAGGTGGTTCCGGCGGCGGAGTTTTCGGGCACGCTTCCCGAGCCCATGCCCGAGGGGGTGGACTTCGTGGTCATCCTGGGAAAGGGGTTCCGGCTTGGTGGTTGAGGAGTTGGTGGAGCGGGCCGCGGCTATCCTGGAGGAGAAGAAGGGGGCGGAGCTTGTGCTGGTGGACCTCTCCGGGACCACAATCCCCACGAGTTACTTCCTCATCGCCTCCGGCGAGAATCCCAAGCACGTCAAGGCCCTGGCCGAGGAGCTCCTGGAGCGGATGCCCCTTGCCCCGGAGCACGAGGAGGGGCTTTCGGAGGGGCGCTGGGTACTGTTGGATTACGGGGATTTCGTGGTGCACATCTTCGACCGCGAGGCACGGCTCTTCTACGATCTGGACGGCCTCTGGGCCGACAAGGTCGTGAAGCGCCACTGGAGCCCCCGCTCCCAAGCGGTATAATTCGATCCCGCCCCTTGTAGGGGGCTGGGGGACAGGGTTATAAT
>MTNL01000117.1 GCA_002010365.1 Candidatus Acetothermia bacterium JdFR-50
GATCGGTCGATGAGGCGGGGGATGTCCACCCGCGAGAGGCTCTCCGCTATGACGCAGGCGGCTTCCTTCGGGATCAGCTCCAGCTCCCCCTGGGCCTGGGCCACCGCCCGCTCCACCGCAACCCAGCGGCGGTACTTCTCCTCCTCCGTCCACACCTCCCGCATGGGGGAGAGGCTGTACCGTTCGATCACGGCCCACCTCCTCCACAGATTTTTCCCCGTTTTTCCTCGATCTGCCAGCGTCCCTTCGGGGGCCGTCGGCGGTATGATAGGCCATCATCGAAAGGAGCGTGATCCGAAGTGAGAGTCGTAGGAGCGGTTCTCATAGCGTTGTTGCTCGGCGCTTTGGCGACGGGCGCCATCTGCGGACACGAGGGAAGGGAGCTCGTGCTCTATCCCCTCGCCTCCCTGGAAGCGTTGGCGGGGGAGGAAGGAGGGGATCCGGCGCTGTACGTTTTGGTCCTGGAGGACGGCCTCGCCCTGGTCCTCCGGCCCCTCTCCCCGGAGGAGTACGCTGTGTTCCAGGTGCGGGCGGTGGGATACGAGCTCATCGAGCGGGAGATGCTGGCGGCCTGCATCGTGGTACCCAAGGTGAAGGCCGGGGACGTGGCTTTGATCCCACCGTCGATCCTCTCCGCGATAAAGCGGGCCATCAATGTGATAAGCGGGTTCGAGGTGTTTCCGGAGCTGGCCCCAGGTGCGGGCTGAGGTTGCCGCCCCGGGGGCGAGGCGGTAGGCTGAGGGTCCGGTGACGAGGATGGCCATCGGAGGACAGGCGATCATCGAAGGTGTGTTGATGCAGAACGGGGATCGGGCCGTAATCGCGGTCCGCAACCCCGCGGGGGAGATCGTGGTGGAGGACATCTCCCCGCCCCGCGGGCTGGGGAGGTGGCGGGAGATCCCCTTCATCCGGGGGCCGGTGCGCCTCTACGAGATGCTCGCCTTGGGCCTCCGTGCTTTGTCCCGTTCCGCCGAGATCGCCTACGGCCAGGCCCAATCCCGGGGCGACTTCGTCCTCACCGTGATCCTGGCCTTGGGGTTGGTTATCGGGGGGTTTGTGGTGCTCCCGGTCTTCCTCGCGGGCTGGCTACCGTTGCGGGGGGCCCTCCTTTTCAACCTCGTGGAGGGCCTGATCCGGATCGCCTTCTTCCTCCTCTACATCGTGGGCATCTCTTACCTCAAGGACGTGCGGCGGCTGTTCCAGTACCACGGCGCGGAGCACAAGTCGGTGCACGCCTTCGAGGCAGGGAAGGGCTTCTCCCTCGAGGCGGCCAAGCGCGCCTCCCCCTTGCACCCCCGCTGTGGCACCACCTTCGTCCTCTTCTCCGCAGTGCTCATGATCCTGATCTTCTCTCTCATCCCCAGTAGGGTTTTCTGGATCCGGGTGGTGGGGAGGCTCCTCCTTTTGCCGGTGGTGGTCTCGGTGAGCTACGAGATCCTAAGGCTGGGGGGCAAGTACCCCAACTTCCCGCTCCTCAAGCCCTTCATCCTCCCTGGACTCCTCCTGCAGCGACTCACCACCCGGGAGCCGGACGAGGGGCAGCTGGAGGTGGCCATGGCCGCCCTGCGTCACGCCATGGAAGGGGCCAGCGCCGCCAGCTCCTCCACCACCTCATAGGTGAGCCTTATCCGGCCCAGGTACTCCTTGCCCGAGCCCGGACCATGATCGTCGGAGCCCCCGGTGGCGATCAGGCCGTGGGCTTCGGCCAAACTCTTTAGCTCTGCCATTCCTAGGTGGACCGGGGCGGTGGAGAGCTCGTAGGGATAAAAGACCTCCAGGGCTTCCATCCCCTGCTCCTTGAGCTCCTCCAGGACCGCGTCCCAATCGGGGATATCCAGGAACCCAGGGTGGGCCAAGGCGGCCACGCCCCCGGCGGCCCGGATGGCGGCGATTACCTCGCGGCTCTTGGCCCGGGGCAGGGGCACGTAGCAGGGCATGTCGTTTCCAATGTACTTCTCAAACGCCTCCTGGACATTGTCCACCACTCCCCGCTCCACCAGAGTGGCCGCGAGATGCGGCCGACCCACCGAATCGGTGCTTTTGGCCACCACCTCCTCGTAGGTGATATCGGTGCCGAGGAGTTCGTTACAGCGGGCGATCATGCGGCGCATCCGCTCCACCCGGGCGCGTTTCATCCAGGCGAAGAGCTCCCGGAGGGCGGGGTGTCTTGGTTGGAGGAAATAACCCAGGATCTCCGCTCGCCTCCCCGCCACCTCGGCCTTGATCTCCACCCCGCAGATCACCTCCACCCCCGCGATCCTCTCCCGGGGGCGGGTGAGCTCCGGGGAGACGGTGTCGTGGTCGGTGATGGCGATGCAGGAGAAGCCCGCCTCCTTTGCCCTGCGGACCGTTTCGGCCACGTCCACCGTCCCATCGGACCACTTGGTGTGCAGGTGCAAATCGACCCATCCGGTCACGGAGCTACCTCCCTTCCACTGGAACTCTGACCTTAACCCGCCGGGGAAGTCTGCGCCAGTTGGCGGTTGACGGTGATGCGGGGCCGGCTAAAATCCGTTCC
>MTNL01000219.1 GCA_002010365.1 Candidatus Acetothermia bacterium JdFR-50
TGGGGCCCGGGGTGGGACCGAAGGACTTAACGAACATGGGTTTATTGGCAGCCAGGCCACGGAGAAACTCCCACCACTCGTCCTCGGATTCGAAGACCTTTTCCTTCAGGCCGATGAGCCAGGAGATGGTAGTGGCGTGGGAGGTGGGATTGGGCATGACGATCTTGCCATACCATTTTGGATCGGTGAGGTCCTGATAGCGGGTGGGGACCTCATCGGGGGAGAGGACCTCTTTGTTGTAGATGATCCCCACGTACTCGATCCCGAAGATCTGGATAATGCCGTCGGGATCCATGGTCCACTCGGGGTAAGCGCTAGCCACTGGGGAGGTATACGGCCCCAGCACCCCTTGCTTCTTCAGGATTTCCAAGATGGGAACGGGAGCCTGGAGCACGTCAGCCAGGAGCTTCCCCGCCCCGAACTCGGTGAGCACGGTGGGGAGGTACTTTGAAGTGGAGATACGGGTGTACTCCGCCACCACTCCGTACTTCTGGTGGAACGCCTCCATAATGGGCTCGACGGCGGTGATGTTGGCGTAGAAGACCACTTTCCCTTCCTGAATGGCCTTTTGGAGGAGCTCATCCCCATCGGAGAAGGCAACTATACCGAACCCAAGAAGGAGTCCAATGCCGATCACCAACCAACGTCTCATGAACCCTCCTTTCAGGGGCACCCGCTCCCCAAGGTTACGGTCCACCTGGGCAGCACCGTTAACTTCGGCCAGACGTCATTATTGCGCGCCTTCGGTTGTCTTTATAGGTCTTTATTGCTTTTATAGTTCTACGGATTATATATAGCAACCTCCGGGACCGTCAACCAAGAATGCCCTATGGAAAAAGCTTCCAACACGGAACCATGATGCCACAAAAACAAAAAAGGGGCGCCGCAGCGCCCCTTTTTCTGTCCGATTGGCCTTGGCTCACATGAAGAGCGGGTTCACGGGGAAGAGCGAGGCGAAGAGGAGTGAAATTACCGACATCAGCTTGATCAAGATGTCCAGCGAGGGGCCCACCGTGTCCTTGAGGGGATCGCCCACAGTGTCCCCCACGACGCTGGCGGCGTGGGCTTCCGATCCCTCGCCCCCGAAGTTCCCAAGCTCGATGTACTTCTTTGCGTTGTCCATGGCGCCGCCGGAGTTGGCACAGAAGATGGCGAGCTGGATCGCTGAAAGCAGGGCCCCGAAAAGCAACCCGGCCAAAGCGTAACGGCCGAAGACGATCCCCACGAAAAGCGGCGTCACCACCGCGATCAGGGCGGGCAGGGTCATGTTCTTCAGGGCCCCACCGGCGGTGATGGAGATACAGCGCTTGTAGTCCGCCACCGCCTTCCCGGTGAGGATCTCTGGGTTCTCCTTGAACTGCCGCCTGATCTCCAAGACAAGGACGTCGGCGGTGCGGGTGACCCCGCGGATGAGGATGGCGGAGAAGACGTAGGGGAGCATCGCCCCCACGATCAGCCCCCCGATCACCCACGGCCCCACGGAGATGAGCTGGCCGATGGGGGAGAGGGAGGGATGGATCTCCCCGATCAGGGGCACTTGGGGCGGCAGCACCTGTTCCGCCGAGCCGATGGCTGACCACAAATACGAGGCGATTAGGCCCAGCGCGGCGAAGGCGGCGGAGCCGATGGCGAAACCCTTACCGATGGCGGCGGTGGTGTTGCCCACCGCGTCCAGCTGGTCGGTGCGCTCCCTCACCTCCTTGGGGAGCTCCGCCATGGTGGCGATCCCGCCGGCGTTATCGGCCACGGGGCCATAGGAGTCGATGGAGACGTTCATGGCCACGAACGAGAGCATTCCCGCCGCGGTGAAGGCTACCCCGAGCAGGTTCCCGATGTAGTATGCCAGTACCGTGGCCCCCACGATCACGAGCACCGGCCAGAAGGTAGAGAGCATCCCCACCGCGAGACCGCTGGCCACACCCACTCCAGGCCCAGCCTGGTTGGTCTTGGCCAGCTCCAGGGTGGGTTTGTACTTATATGAGGTGTAATACTCCGAGAGCCTACCGATGGCTACCCCGGCCGCCAGGCCCAGAAGCACCGTGAAGAAGGGCACGAAGTTGGTGGGAGAAAGCCAGGAGATAATGAGGGCAAAGATCGCCGTTAAGGTGGCTGAGATCACCAGGCCGTCCATCAACGCCCGCTGGGGGTCGCTCCCGCTGCGGGAGCGGATATAGAGGATCCCGAGCCAGGAGGCGAAGGTCCCGCCGGCCACCATCAACACCGGCAAAAGGATCAACCACCAGTACTGGCCCGCTCCCACGTCGGTAGAGAGCCCGAACTTCTCCAGGATGTCCCCGATCCCGGGGTTGTTACGCCCCACATAGATGTAGAGGGCCATGACGATCACGGAGATGATGGAGCCGATGAAGGACTCAAGGAGGTCCGCCCCTAGGCCCCCCACGTCCCCCACGTTGTCGCCCACGTTGTCGGCGATGGTGGCGGGGTTGCGGGGGTCATCCTCGGGGATCTTCGCCTCCACTTTCCCCACGATGTCCGCCGCCATGTCGGCGGCCT
>MTNL01000114.1 GCA_002010365.1 Candidatus Acetothermia bacterium JdFR-50
CGTTCCCGCGGGTCCACTTCATCGCCCGGAGGGGACTGGCACGGAACCCTATCTTCGCGCCCTTCGTCCTCGGATTCGCCACCGTGATCGACCGGGACCGCTTCGGCCCCGACGATTTGAAGAAGATGATCCGGGCGGCCAAAAGGTACAAGCTCCTCGGGATCTTTCCCGAAGGCACCACCCGACCTGGAGCTCCCCCCCGCACCGGGGCGGTGCGGTTGGCGGAGAGTTTCAAGAAGCCCCTCATCCCGGTGAACATCGTCCCGAAGGGCCCGTATCCCCCGCGGAAGTTTCCTCCCCGGTTCCCGAGAATCACCGTTTACATAGGGAAGCCGTTTCCGGTAGAATCCCTAGCCGAGGGCCTTCCCCCCGGTCTCAGCCGACCCGAACGCTACCGCCTCATGGCCGTCCGCCTGATGGAACACATCGATTCCGTCGAGATTTAATCCGCCTGGCAAACACTTCCTTCCCTTGTAAAATGGGGTTTCCAATGTCAAAGGTATACCCTGCATCTCCGCGGGAAACGGCCCAGGTGCGGTTGAGTGACGGTCGCATCTTCGAGGGCCCGGTGGGAACTCCCCTGGAGGAGTTCCTCCAGGCGGCTTATCCCGACGCTGCCATCCCTTTCATCGCGGGAATAACGGACGGGAAGCTCTTGGAACTCTCCACCCCGGTAGAACACGACCTGGAGGTAAGGCCGGTCTTCATCACCGATTCGGGGGGGATCCGGATTTATACCAGGTCCTTGGTTTTGCTCCTCGCCGCGGCGGTGGTAGAGCTCTTCCCTGGGACCAAGGTGGTGGTGGACCACTCCGTCCCCTTCGGGGGCTATTACTGTTGGGTGGCAAATCGTGAGCCCCTCACTCCAGAGGAACTCTCCGCCTTGGAGACGAAGATGCGCGAGTTCGTCAGAAAAAATGCCCCCATTCATAAGACCGTCTTCCCCGCTACCGAAGCCGCCCGTATCCTTAGGGCTCAAGGAAAGGTATCGAAAGCTGAGCTCATCCTGTCCAATCCCCACGAATCCCGAATCCCTTTGTATCGTCTAGGTGCGGTGCAGGATTACTTCTTCGGACCGATGGTTCCCTCGGCGGGGTACCTCCGCTTTTTCGCGTTAAGTCCATATCACCGTGGATTTATACTGCGCTTTCCCCGGCGCGAACGCCCCACGGAGCTCGCACCGGTAGAGGATTACACTGCCTTGTGGCAGGTTTTCGAAGAGTACGGATGCTGGCTCGAGCTTTTGGGGCTCCAAGACGTGAGTTCCATCAACAAGGCTATAGGTGATGGTAGAATTCGTGAAATCATCCTGGTATCGGAAGCCCTGCACCAGGAGAGGATTGTGCGCATCGCAGAACAAATCGCGGAGCTCCCTCCAAACCGACGTCGCATCGTGCTCATCGCCGGCCCCTCCGCATCAGGTAAGACCACTTTCACTAAACGCCTCTGCATCCAACTGATCTCCCAAGGACTGCGGCCCTATCCCATATCCCTTGACGACTACTTCTTTTCCCGTGAGGAGATGCGGCAACGGGGCCTCAACGACTTCGATGACATCCGGGCCGTGGATCTTGAGCTCTTCCAACGGCAGATGGAGAGGCTCCTGGAAGGAGAAGAGATCCAGCTTCCTCGCTTTAACTTCGTCACCGGGAGAAGGGAGAAGGGGCCGCGGCTGCGGCTTAGACGTGATGGCATTCTGCTTGTAGAGGGCATACATTGCCTGAACCCCACGGTACTTCCTGGTGAGATCGGGGCGAGGGCGTTCAAGATCTATGTCTCAGCTCTTACCCAGCTGAACCTGGACGAGCTCAATCGCATCCCCACCACCGACACCAGGCTCATCAGGCGGATCGTACGGGATGCCGCCTTTAGGGGCTATAACGCGGAAGAAACGCTGCGGATGTGGGTGAACGTACGTCGGGGGGAGAAGAGGTTTGTTTTCCCCTATCAGGGCCGGGCGGACGTGATGTTCAATTCTGCCCTGGCCTACGAATGGGCGGTGCTGCGGCCCCGGGTGGAGCCGCTGCTCCTCGAAGTCCAGGATCCGCGGCGCCGCGTCGAGGCTGAGCGGCTCCTGGGGCTCCTGCGGTGGGTCAAGGGGTACGCCGGGGAAGAAGTGCCCCAAATTTCGATCCTGCGGGAGTTCATCGGGGGATCCATCCTGCGAGACTACTTCCCGAGCCCATTCGAGCGGTCTCTGCGCCGTTGATGGCGGTTTCCAACCGGCATTTCAAGCAACCCATCCGCCTCCCTTGACAACGTAACATCACAGTGTTACACTAGCCCTCGAAGGAGGGCGGTATGTTCGACAACTACATATGGTGGGCGGCGTTGGAGATCCAGCGGGCCAGGGAACTCGAATGGGAACGGGCTCATCGCCATCGGGTGTCCCTGTCGCAACCCGTCAAAATCCAGCGGCAGCTCTGGCGGCTCGTGCAGAGAGCCAGACGACAGGGGCTTTCCCCGGCCGAGATCGAGGGCATCGTGAGATGGGCTCTCAGGGCATG